>CAUGKZ010000021.1 GCA_959600065.1 uncultured Kroppenstedtia sp.
TAGAAACCAAAAGCAGGGGGAGAGGGCCATGTGCGGACGGTTTACCTTAACGGTGGGACTGGGTGAAATCAAAGAGCATTTTCAAGTGGAAGAGATTACGTCGCGGGACTCGGTCCCTCGCTACAATATCGCACCGACACAGTCGGTGCCGATTGTGGTTTACCGGGAAAACACTCGGAGACTGGTGTCGATGCGCTGGGGATTGATCCCGTATTGGGCTAAGGATGTTTCCATCGGAAGCCGCCTGATCAATGCTCGCAGCGAAAGTTTGTCGGAAAAGCCAGCTTTTCGCCACTCCTTCCGTCGCAAACGCTGTCTGGTGCCAGCGGATAGTTTCTACGAGTGGAAAAAAGACACATCCGGTAAAAAACAGCCAATGCGAATTTTGTTTGCGCAGGGCGACCTGTTTGCTTTTGCCGGACTCTGGGATCAGTGGACTGATCCCGAAGAGAGTTGCACCCTACATACATTCACCATCATCACTACCTCTGCCAATGACAAGGTTCGTCCGATACACCCACGAATGCCTGTCATCCTGGACCGATCGGAGGAGGACCTGTGGCTGGACCCCAGGATTCAGGATCCCGACGGGCTGAAGTCTCTGTTGGATCCCTGTGATCCGGCCCCCATGCGGACCTATCCCGTCTCCCCCATCGTCAACTCTCCCAAAATTGACCAACCTGAATGTATCCTTCCGATGGAGTAGGAAAGGGTAGTGTTTGTAGATGATCTTTAGTTGCATAGGACTTTCTTTCATCCCCCTTTTCGGGTGAATCCACACACCAGATACCAGGGCTATTGATGAACCATCAAGTGGATGATGGGAACAAAACCAGGGCTGTTGATTAACCAGAAAATGGGCAGCGGAAGGGAGTCGTGTGCTGCCATAGCGAGACCTGGGAGCGGAAGCGACCCTGGCGAGACTTGTGCCTATGGGTGCAAAGGCTCTTCACCGTTCACCATCCTCCTTATTTCTTATCTAAAATAGGGCTAACCCACACGCTTGAGCAGATCCATTTTGTTTTTAACTCATTAAAAAATTTTTTCTATAAAGATGAGATCATCGATATTCATTTTTGAACAAGAAGTGACGATTTTTCTGCAAATTAGTTTCATTTATCGCTGAAAATCGTTCCCAGGTTATATTGAATTTAACATAGTATTGACTTCTATAATATAAATGTTATTGTATACATGGAACCCAGGCAATGGACGGTTTAGCGGATCGATTGCATGGGTAGATTGTTAACATGAGTCATGAGTATCAAAGAATGAAGGAGGAACTATGCTATGCCTCAACGTTTGGTAGGATTGCCTGCGCCGGACTTTGAAATGAACAGCACAAAGAATCTCGAAACCTTGGAAGAAAAAGTGAAGCTCTCTGATTACGAAGGGGAGTGGCTGGTGTTGTTCTTCTATCCCAAGGACTTCACCTTTGTCTGCCCGACTGAGATTACCGCTCTCTCCGACCGTTATGAGGAATTCCGGGATGAAGGATGCGAGATCGTCGGTGTCAGCACAGACACGGAGTTCGTACACCGTGCTTGGATCAACACTTCCCGGGATGACAACGGTCTGGGTGAGGTTAAATACCCTCTCGGTGCCGATCCGACCCACCGCGTGAGCCGTGCCTACGGAGTGTTGAACGAAGAAGAGGGCGTCGCTCAACGGGGGCTGTTCATCATCGACCCCGACGGGATTGTCCGTTACCAAGTCGTGACCGATGACAACGTAGGTCGCAGTGTGGATGAAACTCTTCGGGTACTGAAGGCTTTGCAAAGCGGGGGCCTCTGCCCATCCGACTGGAAACCAGGTGAAAAAACTCTCTGAGGGGGATCCCAGGACCTAACGCCTCCGTTAGGTCCTTTTTCACCAAATATAAACCGAAACGGCTAGGGACGATGAAGTAGGAGGTATGAGACATGGCGTTACGATTGCGCACAGAAATGCCGGAATTGAAGGGTGTCACCGAATGGGTGAACGGAGAGGTGACCAAGGAGGAGCTGCTGGGAAAGCCGGTCCTGATTCACTTCTGGTCCATCAGTTGCGGCATCTGTAAAAAAAGCATGCCGGATGTCCTAAAAATTCGGGACGGTTACAAGGATGCGGGCCTGCAGGTGGTGGGGATCCACATGCCCCGTTCCGAAAAAGATACCGATAAAGAAGCGGTCAAAGAAGCGATTGAAAAATATGAGATGACCCATCCCCAAGCCATCGATAACCAGCACAGTGTCGTAGATGCTTTTGAAAACGAATTTGTGCCTGCCTTCTACCTGTTTGATGCAGAAGGGCAGCTACGTCATCGCTCTGCCGGTGAAAAAGCCATGAAAATGTTGGAGCGTCCGCTGGAGCGTCTCCTGGGAAACCAAGAGCAATAGGAGGGGATTGGGATGAATCTGCCCAAAGAACTGAAGTACAGTGAAGAGCACGAGTGGGTCAAACAAGAAGGGGATCAGCGGGTACGCATCGGGATCACCGATTTTGCCCAAGACGAATTGGGTGATATCGTCTTCGTCGAACTGCCGGAAGTAGGCGATGAAGTAGAATTTAACTCCCCATTTGGCAGTGTCGAATCGGTTAAAACGGTTTCGGAACTGTATTCCCCGGTCTCGGGAAAAGTGGTGGAAATCAACAGCGACCTGGATGATTCTCCGGAAAAGGTGAATGAATCCCCCTACGCGGAGGGATGGATGGTTGTCGTGGAAGTCAGTGACGCTTCCGACCTGGACAAGTTGATGGATGCCGACAAATATGAAGCGATGGTTGCTGAATGAAGAGAGCTCCCGGTGCCTTGAGGTGCCGGGTTTTCTGTTTGATCCACTCAGAGGGCGGGTTTTCAATCCCTCGGCTAATAGGGTACAATACCCTTATCTGTTGTGTGAACTATTTGAATCAAAGGAATCCGATCAGCCGAGGAGATCTGGGAGGTGCTGAAGTTGCGTTTTCTGGTGGTTGGAGCGGGTGCTGTCGGCGGCTACTTTGGCGGTCGACTGATGGAGAGTGGTCAGGATGTCACATTTTTGGTACGTCCTCGCCGCCAGGAAGAATTGGCGAGCAGGGGTCTGGTGATTCACAGTACTCAAGGAGATTTCCATTCCCCTGTTCAAACCCTGACTCCAGGTCAGCCAGGCGGCCCTTTTGATGTGGTACTGTTGGCTGTGAAAGCTTATCACCTGGAACAGACTATCCAAGATCTGCTTCCCTATGTGGGAAAGGATACGGTGATTCTACCTCTGTTAAACGGAATGGTTCACTTGGATCGACTGCAGGAGGTTTTCTCCCCTGGACAAGTATTGGGTGGGCTTTGCTTGATTGAAGCCACCTTGAATGATGCAGGCGAGGTGAAACACTTCGGCGAGCGGCATCATCTCTTTTTCGGGGAGCGGGATGGTTCGGAATCGGAGCGGGTCAGGCGATTGGAACAGGCGATGGAAAAAGCGCGCTTTGAAGGGATTCGTAGTGGCGAGATCCTGCGTCGCATGTGGGAAAAGTATTTGTTTCTCGCCACTTTCAGCGGGGTGACATGCTTGATGAACAGTGCCATCGGTCCGATCATGGAGACCGGGAAGGGATCCGCCCTCACACGGAGACTCCTCGATGAGATCGCCTCTGCCGCTCGCCGGCGGGAACCCACTCTGGATGAGGACTTGGTGGAAAAAGTGTATGACATGATTCGATTCCTGGAACCCTCGATGAAATCCTCCATGCTACGGGATATGGAAAAAGGCGCTTCCGTAGAAGGGGATCATTTGCAAGGGGTGCTTCTCCAGATGGCGGGAGAAGAGGCGGACCTTCCTTTATTGAGTACAGTGTACACCCGTTTGCAAATCTATGAGGCCAGGCGTGTTGAGTAGCCATATTTTAGGTAGGAACTAAGGTCGGAAGAGCTTTTGCGCTCTTTGTAAGAGATCGTAGACGTCCCACCATCCCGTCCCCTCAAACAATATTTTACGGGGAAGAGGGAGGTCGTTTTGTTCCCATCATCCACTTTAGGATTAATTAACAGCCCTGATATGTAGCTTATCGCCAGTGACCCTCCTGAATTGACAAAGAGGGCGCCACAGGTACCTGTGGTGCCCTCTTTCCCACGGAGCAGATTTTAAAACTGCATGCGAAGCTGATGGTTGAGCTGTTCCGCTTTGGACAAAGCGTTCAGATCTCGCAGGACATCTCCGGGATTGTTTCCATTGCCGATGATATAGTGGGTAAATTCGATGCCCATAAACTCGAAGATCCAGTAAAATTGCTGGATGAGAGGGAAGCCTTTGATCTGGGGATCATCCCCTCCGGTCATTACGACAATCACTTCTTTTTCACTCATGCGGTCTTTAAAGGTCATATCACTATAATACGTAGACCAGCGGTCGATGAAATTTTTCAGAATTCCAGGCATACCGTACCAATAGATGGGTGTTGCTAAGAGGAAAATATCGTGATTCAGCATCGTCCGAATTAACTTGGCATGATCGTCGTGGACGGGTTTGAATCCTTCAGGGGCGTGGCGAAAATCCTGGATCGGTTCAATATGTTGATCCATCAGGTGAATTTTGGTGCAGTTCAAACCTTCCACCACGATATCTGCCAACAATTCAGAGTTTCCCTGCCTGCGAGTGCTACAGTATAAAGCCAGAATGCTCATGGATTCCCAACCAACCTTTCTCTCAAACTCGCTTTTGTCCGGGAAAACCACTCCTCATATCATAGCTGAAGTAAGATCGATTGGCGAGAGGATAGATGGAATTTCCATTTTGGGGCTCTATTGAAATCTGTGGCACGACTCGTAGCTGACGAGTGCAAAATCCCATCCTGACCCGATCTCCCATGGGGTACGGCGAATCAACCTATCTGATACTGAATCCATTCATGGAAAGAAAAAAACTCGATGCTTGCTCAGAGGAGCCTTCAGTTTTCCGCCAGGATGGTCTGGATTTGATTGATCAGCAGGCCGACCGCCACCTGGTTGTGGCCCCCTTCCGGGATAATCAGATCGGCGTAGCGTTTGCCGGGTTCGATAAATTGCAGGTGCATCGGACGGACGACAGTGAGATATTGCTGAATCACCGAATCCAATGTCCGGCCACGGTTCTTCACATCCCGTTCCAAGCGGCGCAGGATCCGCACATCGGCATCGGTGTCCACAAACACTTTGATATCCATCAGGTCACGGAGGCGTTCGTCCTCCAGAATCAAAATGCCCTCCAGAATGATCACATCTTTGGGCTCCACCGGGATTCTTCGCCCTGCTCGGGTGTGAAGGGTGTAATCGTAGACCGGTTTTTGGATGGGGGTTCGCTTTAACAGTTGTTGCAAATGAGAGAGGAGCAACTCGGTATCGAAGGCGAAGGGATGATCATAATTGGTATGAATTCGTTCTTCCATGGGTAGGTGTGACTGGTCTTTGTAATAGGCATCCTGTTCAATCAATGCGACAGAATCGGCAAACCGCTCGCAGATATTGCGAGCGACGGTGGTTTTGCCGGAACCGCTCCCGCCGGCAACCCCGATAATGATCGGTCTCTTCATAGATAATCCCTTTCTATAAAGCATAGTGATCGAGTGCGTTCTGAGACGGTCGGGGTGGGGGCTGATTCCGATCCCTAAATTGCTTCCGCCCTCCCTGAAAAGGATTCTTCACGATGCTTCTAAGGTTTGTCCGGCCATTTCCCTTCCGATGTCAAAAGAAGGAGCGGCTAGTGTGACCGATGGAGATCCTGGGCCCCATCAGGTCCTCTCGCCAGGGTAGTTCTCCTTCTCAGTTTTGAATGCACTCAGGGGAACACAAATCTTAGGCTATCGGAGTCCCGGTCTGACTCCTCAGCTCGGGATGAATGCTCCCTCCCGAATCCGTCAGTCTGTGGAAATCACTTTGCTGATCATAGCAATTCCGGGAGTTTTTTTCAAGAAAGTTGGGAGCGTGGGCTGTCCATGGAGAAAAAGAAAAATCCCCCTTGGCTGGGGGATTCCACAATAAACGCTGGAATCAATCCATCGGTCCGGCCTGGCGGATGCGATCGCTTACATCAGGGAAACGCTGGAAGTTTCCCCGGAATCGGCGAGCCAGCTCCCGGACTTTGACATCGTAAGCTTGGGGATCGGACCAGGTATTCCGAGGAAATAGCACGTCAGAGGGAACACCGGGGCACCGATTGGGGATTTGTACACCGAACACAGGAGCAGGAGTGAAGGTGGCCTCCTCCAGAGACCCGTCCAGAGCGGACCGGACCATGGATCGTGTATAAGCGAGTTTCATCCGTTCTCCTTCCCCGTAGGGACCACCGGACCAACCGGTATTCACCAAGTAGACACGAACCTGGTGGCGGTCGATTTTTTCTCCCAGCATCTCTGCATAGACACTGGCGGGACGAGGGAGAAAGGGCGCACCAAAACAAGTGGAGAAGGTAGCTTCCGGTTGGGTGATACCCCGTTCTGTTCCAGCCAGCTTACTGGTATATCCCGACAAAAAGTGGTACATGGCTTGTTCGGGGGTCAGTTTAGCGATCGGGGGAAGTACTCCGAAGGCATCTGCCGTCAGGAAAATAATCACATCAGGATGACCGCCTACACCGGGAATTTTGGCTGACGGGATGTGTTCAATTGGGTAAGCAGCCCGGGTGTTTTCCGTCAAGGAACTGTCATCATAGTGGGCGTGACGATTATCGTCCACCACAACGTTTTCCAACACGGCACCGAACTGGATCGCATCCCAAATCTGAGGTTCCTTCTCTTTGGAGAGATGGATACATTTAGCATAGCAGCCGCCTTCAATGTTGAAGATGCCTTCATCGGACCAGCCATGTTCGTCGTCCCCAATCAAGCTTCGCTTGGGGTCGGCAGACAAGGTGGTTTTTCCGGTTCCCGAAAGTCCGAAGAAGAGGGCGCTATGTCCATCGCTATTCATATTGGCGGAGCAATGCATAGGTAGTACATTCTGTTCTGGCAACAAATAATTCATCACACTGAAGATGGACTTCTTCATTTCACCGGCGTACTCGGTTCCGCCGATCAGAATGATCCGACGTTCCAGGCTAATAGCGATAAATGTTTCCGAACGGATCCCTACTTTTTCGGGTTTTGCCTGAAAGCCTGGGGCGCTGATCACGGTGAACTGGGCTTGATGTTCGCTCAGTTCTTCTTTTGTTGGCCGGACAAAGAGCTGTCTGGCAAACAAGTTGTGCCAAGCATATTCATTGATGACGCGGATCGGAAGGCGATAACGGGAATCCGCACCGGCAAAACCGTCAAAAATAAACACATCTCGTTCCTTGAGATAATCTTTCACCTGTTGGAACAGACCTTCGAATGTTGCTGGATTCATGGGCTGGTTGACGTTTCCCCAATCGATCTGATCTCCGATGTTGGGATCCTTGACCAGGTATTTATCCTTGGGGGAGCGTCCAGTGAATTTTCCTGTGACGGCACGAAAGGCACCTGTACGGGTCAAGATTCCTTCCTTTCGTTCCAACGCTTTTTCTACCAGCTGAGGAGGGGTCAAGTTGAAATGTACACTCCCATTCAACTCGAGTTCCACGGAATGGTTGGCATCCATTTGTGTCTTCATCGGTCCATCCTTTCTGTACATCACATATCTGCTGGAAGGGGTATATATTCCCCGCTGTTGACGGAAAGAGTATAACATATTTATTTTTTATATTAAATAGTATGGAACAATAATCGAAAGGATGGAGAGGTCTGCCCATTGACTTAATCCTGATTAAGTGTTATCTTCATACAGAATGAATATGATTGCGGGAGTGTTTGAATGAGTCAGCTAGCGGAAGGATCCGTCGTGACTGGCGAAGTGGTGGCCATCAAACCCTTTGGCGCCTTCGTCAAACTTGAAACCGGAGAGACGGGTCTGGTTCATATCTCTCAAATCTCCAGCAAGTTCGTCGAGAAAGTGGAGGACGAATTGACGGTTGGAGATTCAGTCAAAGCGAAAGTACTTTCCATCGATTCATCCGGGAAGATTTCACTGTCCATCAAAGCGCTCACCGATGACCGTCCCCGTGGAGGGCGTCGCGGCGGACGAGGCCGAGGTGGTGCCCAAGACTTTGAAGACATGATGAAAAAGTGGATGAAGAGCAGTGAAGAGCGCCTGAGTGCGTTGGCGGCCAAACAAAAAAAGGGGCGTTGAGATCATAGATCCGTCACCCGAGGTGAACACATCTTCCGCATATCTGAACGGAAGGTGTTTTTTTTGCGTTTATTTCCAACAGGATAAGAGCACGCCCTCGGCGTGCCCTTGAACATTAGGGGAGTGTATCCAGGACTTTGTAGGCCTGACTCTCTCCTTCATCGTACAATCGGATTTTCACCAGTCCTTCATTGGAAATGTCGTCAGTGACATCTACTTTAAAATCAATGTCTTCATAATCGCTGCCGTCACCGGGGGTAGGTACAGCAACACGTGTGATCACCTGTCTTCTTTTTCCGTTGCTGTCATGGAGGATGATATCATAGTAAAATTCCGGACTCAGATCGGTTTCCAGGGTCACGTGATATTCGCCTTCAGACCCGTTGGAAGAGATATTTTTGAAATGAGGATCTCCCTTCTCCCAATCCATACCCTTCCAGTCATGACCTCCATCTTCCTGGGAATCCTCCGCCTCTTCCTCCTCCTCCGTTTTGGAAGAGGAAGCGCCTGGGGAAGTGTCAGCCGGGGAATCTTCCTTATCTGACATTTCCTTTTCAGACTCGGACTCCTTGGAATCCACCGTCGCTTTCGATTTCTCATCCTGCGTGGGTGTACCCGTTGTTTCCGCATCGGCCTGTCCGTCAGAAGTATCAAACAGCCCGGAAAAGAAAATTCCATAAGATAAGAACGATAAGAGTGCGATGGCCATTGCCAGGCCCATCCATCTCTTCTTTTTCCCTTTTTTACGGGTCTGGCGGGACTGGGTGATCCGAGTGGTTCGGCTCTGCTGCTGTGGCACCCTCTCGGAGTTCATTTGCGACGGGGGCTCGTCCCTTGGTGTCCAGGCTTGCGGTTCCCCTTGACGTGGGGCTTCCGCGCCCATGATGGTCAGTTGACGAAGGGCCTCACCCATCTCCTGGGCTGATTGGAAGCGATGTTCCGGTTTTTTCTCCATGGCCTTGAAAATTACGGCACAGAGAGATTCCGGAAGATCGGGAACTATAGAACGGGGGTCAGGCACCGGTTCTTGCAAATGTTTCAGGGCGATAGCGACGGCCTCTTCTCCATCAAAGGGAAGCTGGCCGGTAACCATCTCATATAACGTCACCCCGAGGGAGTACAGATCTGACCGGACACTCACCGGTTTGCCCTGGGCCTGCTCTGGTGAGAAATAGTGAACCGATCCCATCACAGATCCGGTCTTGGTGATCGTGGATGAACGGGTAGTTCGGGAGATTCCGAAATCGGCCAATTTGTATTGACCATCCAGGGTGTACATCACGTTGTGCGGTTTTAGATCCCGATGAACAATCCCTTTTTTGTGGGCATGGGCCAGTCCGTCACACACTTGGGCAACGATGTAGGCAGCTTCTTCTGCCGGGATTCTTCCCCTTTCTTCAATCTGATCCATCAGGGAAGCGCCTTCGATATATTCCATGACGATATAGTGGGTATTCCCTTCCCTGCCTACATCGAACACCTGGACTACATTGGAATGGGATAAACTTCCGGCTGCATGGGCTTCCCTTTCAAAACGACGAATAAAATCTTCGTCGTGACTGAGGGAGTCATTCATCACTTTGACAGCAACATGACGGCCCAGAGCCGTATCCATCGCTTTGTAGACGACAGCCATTCCGCCGCCACCCGCACGTTGCAGGATCTGATACCGGCCGCCCAACCACTTTCCTTCCACCTGCATCACCTTTCTTTGGATAAAGCGGCCGTGGCCAGCCGTGGGGGCGGCCACTGGCTCGTTACCAATTCTATCATGATCCGTCAGGTTGAAAAATAATATTTGCCAAAAAAGTTCAAGACTGAACAGGAGGGATTTCGGCCGACTTATTTGACTTGGCAACCGCTGTGAGCATGGGAGCTTGATGTCGGTTCAAGGTTTGGCAAGAGACGGTCCGAAACCGACCGGCGTCCAATCTTTTTAGAAGGTTCACCACCTTCTCAGCTTCTTCGATGCCCCCAGGATGACCTGTGTAGAGCATTACTGTCAAAATTCCGCCAGGGGCCAGCCACTCCAGGGCCTGTTCCAAAGCGAGGAGGGTGGTGTCGGCACGGGTGATGACCCTCGGATTTCCTCGAGGGAGATAGCCGAGATTAAACATGATCGCCTGAACCTTGCCCTTCGACTGGAGAGGCAGGGTCTTCGCCATCTGCTCATGGCCTGCCCGATGAAGGGTGACCTGCTCAGACAAACCTGCTTTACGAAGACGGTCTCCGGTGCGATCCAGCGCTTCCTGTTGGATATCGAAGCCGTGCACCTGACCGGTACTCCCCACTGCCTGGGCGAGAAAGAGAGTGTCGTTTCCGTTGCCCACTGTGGCGTCGACGACGAGGGAGCCAGGGTTTAATACACTCTTCACCCAATGATGGGCCTGAGTGAGAGTAGACGGCAGACTCATAGACGGACACCGCTACGTTGCGGGAGCTGGGAGGTGATCCTAGGAGACCACTTTTTTCCTTGCCAGGAATTGCGTCTTTTTAATTCATCATCGATCCCGTTCAATGTTTCCCATTTTTTCGAGCTCCACATCGGACCGACCAACAGATCGGGAGGTCCATCCCCAGTGACGCGATGGATCACCATCTCCGGCGGTAGCATCTCCAGCGTGTCCGCAACCAACCGGATGTAAGTGTCCCGGTCCAGCAGTTGTAGCTGTCCATCCTTGTATTGCCGCATCATAGGCGTTTTGCGCAACAGGTGGAGGGAGTGGATTTTGATTCCTTGAATATCCATGGCTGCACAGGCTTGGGAGGTCTCCAACATCATCTCTACGGACTCCTGCGGGAGACCATGGATAATGTGGACACAGGTACGGATTCCATATCGGCGAAGCTTGGCGACGCCATCGAGAAAACAGGCATAATCATGTCCCCGGTTGATTAAATCCGAGGTGGAGTCATGCATGGTTTGTAACCCGAGTTCTACCCACAAATATGTGCGTTGATTCAGCTCGGCGAGCAACTCCACCACATCGTCGGGAAGACAGTCGGGTCGGGTGGCGATGGAGAGTCCCACCACATCAGGTTGCTCCAAGATCGCTTCATACATCGGACGGAGGACCTCCACAGGAGCGTAAGTGTTACTGAAGGCCTGGAAATAACCGATATACTTGGCTTTTGCCCATTTTTGATGCATCCGGTCCCGGACGGTGTTAAATTGATTTACCAAGTCCTGGCGACGATCACCGGCAAAGTCACCTGATCCGCGAGGG
>CAUGKZ010000022.1 GCA_959600065.1 uncultured Kroppenstedtia sp.
TTGTCCGGGTGCGGGGCGGGGAGTCATGGCCTCGCACCAAAGATGTGCAAGGCAGCAACTTTTGTGCTCTCGGTTTTCATGTGGATGAACGGACAGGGATGCTGGTCGGGATCGCCGCTATTGACAATCTGGTCAAGGGGGCGGCGGGGCAGGCCGTGCAAAATTTGAACTTGAGTATGGGTTGGCCGGAGATGGCAGGGCTGGATCTGCTACCGCAATATCCATAGAGAGAAGAGGAGGAGAAGGATGGAGCAACTTCAGGTGAAAGTGGCGGAAGAAGCGGAATTTAGGGTGGCGGGGGAGCCCCGGATCACCTCTCCCCAAGGATTTACAGCGTCGGGCCTGCATGTAGGGATCAAGCGGAAACGGAAAGACTTAGGGTTGATCGCCTGTGAGGTACCAGCCACCGCTGCTGCGGTTTATACGATGAACACTTATCAGGCTGCACCACTGAGGGTGACCCGGGAAGGGCTGGCGATGGAAGGGAAGATGCAGGCGATGATTGTCAACAGTGGCAATGCCAACGCCTGTACCGGTGCCCGTGGCCTGGAAGATGCGAAGGCGATGCAGCGGGAGGCGGCGCAATGGTTGAATATACCGGAGCATCGGGTCGGAGTGGCTAGCACCGGCGTGATCGGGGAGACGTTGCCTATGGATCGGATTCAGCCGGGAATCCCCGAGCTGGTCAAACAGCTGGATTCAGCGGGGCACGTTTCTTTTTGCCAGGCCATCTTGACGACAGATACCCGTATCAAAACGGTGGAAGCCCGCTTGACTGTGGATGGTCGGGAAGTGAGAGTGGCCGGAGCCGCCAAAGGTTCCGGTATGATCCATCCCCGTATGGCGACCATGTTAGCTTTTATCAACACCGATGCGGCAATCGAAGCACCGGTGCTCCAGTCCCTTCTGAGACAAGTGACCGATGAAACCTTTAATATGATCACTGTGGACGGGGATTGCAGCACCAACGACATGGTGTCGGTGATGGCCAGCGGATTGGCGGGAAACGAACCCTTGACACCGGATCATCCCCAGTGGCCGGCCTATTACCAGGCTTTCTCCTATGTAGCCCGAGAGCTGGCACAACTAATTGCCCGAGACGGAGAGGGAGCCACTCGACTGGTGGAAGTGGTGGTGACGGGAGGGGAGACCCGGGAAGGAGCCCGGAGAGCTGCCAAGGCGGTAGTGGGATCCAGTTTGGTGAAGACAGCTGTTTTCGGCGCTGATCCCAACTGGGGCCGGATCCTGACCGCTCTCGGATACAGTGGAGCCCGCTTTCATCCGGATCGGGTGGATCTTTATATCGGATCGATCTGTGTAGTCCGTCAGGGTTGCCCGGTATCGGGGGTGGAGGAGCTGGCGAAGGAAGCGTTGGTACAAGATCCTGCCCGGATTGAGCTGAATCTGAACCAAGGGGAAGCCGAGGCGACTGCCTGGGGGTGTGACCTCACCTATGATTACGTACGGATCAATGCCAGCTATCGCACTTGAGCAAGTGAGGAGGGAACAGGATGGATTTTCGGCCACTGGTGATCAAAATCGGGGGGAGTGTGCTGGAAAGATTACATTCCTCGTTTTTTCAGGAATGCGGGCAGTTGATGGAGCAGGGATATCATCCGGTGGTGATTCACGGAGGTGGGCCGGAGATCAGCCGTATCCAGAAACGATTGGGCCTGTCTGCCCGTTTCGTCGACGGTTTGCGCATGACAGATGATGAAGGGTTGAAGGTAGTGGAAATGGTCCTGGCCGGCAGGATCAACAAATCCCTCATCGCCCGTTTCTGGGCTTTTCAGGTCTCTGTTGTCGGGATCTCCGGAGCGGACGGAGGGCTGCTACAAGTGAAGCCAAAGGACCCGGCGTTAGGATGGGTGGGAGAGATGACCGCCGTCCACCCTCGTCTCTTGTGCAACTTGTGGGAGTCGGGCTGGATTCCGGTGGTAGCCTCCCTCGGGCTGGATGACTCCGGCAACCTGTACAACGTGAATGCTGACACCGCTGCCGGGGCCATCGCCCGGGAGTTGGCGGCGGAGCGACTGATCCTGGTGACGGATGTTCCGGGGATTTGGAAACGGGAGGGGGAAGTCAAGAAATTCCTCTCCCAGGTAACCCCGGAGCAGGTCCAAAAGATGATCCAAAGCGGCGAGATCGCAGGTGGCATGATCCCTAAGGTGAGGGCGGCTCTCGCCGGTTTGGAGGCGACCCGCCGCGGGGTGCTCATCACAGATGGCAGCATTCCAGGGTGTCTGGGAAGTGAGACGGGGACCCGAATTGTAAAGGAGGCGACCTCAGATGACGTTGTTCCCCACCTATCAACGAAATGACCTCCGTCCCGTCGAGGGTCAAGGAGCCTGGCTGTGGGATGAGGCGGGGAAAAAGTACCTCGATTTCACTTCCGGGTTGGGTGTCTGCAATCTGGGGCATGCCCACCCCAAAGTGAAAGAGGTCGTCCAGGAACAGCTGGATCGACTGTGGCATGTCTCCAACTTGTTTCAGATTCCTCTTCAGGAGGAGGTATCCGAAGAGCTAGCTCGGGTGAGCGGTCTTTCTTTGGCCTTTTTCTGCAACAGCGGAGCCGAGGCCAACGAGGCGGCGATCAAGCTGGCCCGTCGCTACGGCAGGGAAGGAAAAGGGCTGGCCCAACCGGAAATAGTCACCTTCCATTCCTCCTTCCACGGCCGGACCTTGGCAACCTTGACGGCCACCGGTCAGACAAAGGTGAAAGAAGGCTTCGCTCCCTTACCGGAGGGGTTTCGTCAACTGCCCTACAACGATGTTTTCGCCTTGGAGGCCGGCCTGACGGAGACCACTGCCGCCGTCCTGCTAGAACCGATCCAAGGGGAAGGGGGTGTCCACCCTGCGGACCCCTCTTTTCTACGGAGATTGGAGGAGCTTTGCCGGGAACGGGAGATTCTGCTGATGGTAGATGAGATTCAGACCGGGATGGGCCGGACCGGGAGCCTGTTCGCTTTCCAAGAGGCAGGGATTCAACCCGATGTTCTCACCTTGGCCAAGGGATTGGGAAACGGGATTCCCGTCGGGGCGATGTTGGGCCGAACCGGTCTGGAGACCCATTTTGGGCCGGGGAGCCATGGTAGCACCTTCGGCGGCAATCCAGTGGCGATGGCTGCTGCCCAGGCGGTCCTGCGGGAATGGACGGAAACGGATCTACCTGTCCAGGTGAAGGAGACGGCCCGGCAGCTGACTGCTTTGCTCCATGAACGGGTGGCCCAGTCGCCTTTCGTGCGGGAAGTTCGCGGCCGGGGATGGATGTGGGGAGTGGAGTTGGATCGGTCGGTGGCCCCGCTCCTCTCTCACTTGCGGGACCGAGGACTGTTGGCCTCGCTGGCGGGCCCCTGTGTCTTGCGCCTGTTGCCGCCCCTGGTGACGGAAGTGGCGGAATTGGAGTGGGCGGTCGCCCAGATCGAGGAGGCGCTGGTGCAGTTGGAGGAGGTGGGCAGAGATGAAAGCGTATCTCGTATTTGAAGATGGGGAAGTGTTTCCAGGCACTTGGACCGGGACCCCGCGGGAGATGGTTGGAGAAGTGGTCTTTACTACGGGAATGACCGGTGATCCGGAGGTGATGATGGATCCTGCCCACGTCGGTCAGATCGTTACTTTTACCTATCCCTTGATCGGAAACTGCGATCCGATTTGGGAAGGAGAGAGGATGCCCCCGCCTCGGTGCGCCGGGGTGGTGGTGAGTGAGCTGGCTACAGAAGGAAAGGTGGGGGCTTGGTTAGATGAGCATGGCATTCCGGGGATCACCGGTGTCGATACCCGGAGCGTGGTACGCAAACTGAGGAAGAAGGGTCCCATCCGGGGAGTGATCGCTTCCACCCCGACTCCTCATGTGAAAACATGGCCGGACCCCCGTTCTTTGCAGTGGGTGAAAGGGGCCTCGATCTCCCATCGGATTCAATTGCCGCCCCGGTCTCCGGAGGCTCCCCATCTTGTAATGATCGATCTCGGGGGGTATTTCTCCACTTTGGCTTACCTCCGTCGACAGGGATGTGGAGTGACGGTTGTGCCCTTTTCCACTCCTCCCAGGGAAATCGAAAAGTTGGCTCCCCAGGGTCTTATTTTCTCCGGCGGGCCTGGGGATCCCAAGGCACTGCTTTCCTATTTGGAAGGTTGGCGGTCTCTCTTGCGCCAAATACCGACACTGGGAGTGGAACTGGGCCACCAGGTGCTGGCTTTGGTTGGCGGAGCGGATACGGAACAGCTCCCTTGCGGACATCGGGGAAACCATCATCCGGTGAAGGAAACAGAGACGGGACGGGTGTGGATCACCTCCCAAAACCATGGATATACCGTGACCGCCTCCTCTTTGAATCCGGCCCATTGGCAAGTGACCCATCGCCATGTGCAGGACGGGTCCGTGGAAGGCTTAGCCCACCGTCACCAGCCCTTCAGCTCTATCCAGTTCCATCTGGGAAACCCTGCGGCGGAAAAAGTGTTTTCCCGGTTTTTACATCAGATGAAGGCGATAAAGAGGGTGAGGGTCTATGGTTGAACCGGCAGTAAAACGCGTATTGGTGATCGGTTCCGGGCCGATTGAGATTGGTCAGGCGGCGGAATTTGACTATTCCGGTACACAGGCTTGCTTGGCCCTGAAGGAAGAGGGCATCCGAGTGATCTTGGCCAACAACAACCCGGCTACGATCATGACCGATCCAGAGACAGCGGATGTGGTCTATGCGGAGCCATTGACTTTGGAGCGATTGACTCAGATCATCGAGCGGGAACGGCCCCAGGGATTATTGGCCACTGTAGGAGGGCAGACCGGGCTTAATCTGGCTGTCCAGCTGCAGGCGGAGGGAATTTTGGACCAATTTGGAGTGAAATTGTTGGGCACTCCTGTGGAGGCGATCCGACAGGGGGAAGACCGCCAGGCATTCAAGGAGATGATGGAAGAGATTGGGGAGCCGGTACCGGAAGGGAGAACGGTCGCCACCACGGAGGAGGCTCTCCAATTTGCAGAGTCTATCGGCTATCCCGTGATCATCCGTCCCGCCTACACTCTTGGTGGATTTGGAGGTGGCACGGCCCGGAATGAGACGGAATTGGCCCAAGTGGCCCGGCAAGGTCTGGCTGCCAGTCCCATCGGGCAGATTTTAGTTGAGGAAAGCATTCTCGGCTGGAAGGAAATCGAGTACGAGATGATGCGGGACCGTGCGGACACCTGTCTTGCTGTCTGCAATATGGAAAATATGGACCCTGTCGGCATTCATACCGGGGACAGTATTGTCACCGCCCCTACCCAGACCTTGACCCACGGACAATGTCGCCTTCTCCATGCGGTCGCCTGCAAGGTAATCCGGAAGTTGCAGGTGATCGGAGGGTGCAACATTCAGTTTGCGGTTCATCCGGATACCGGGGATTACCGAATCATCGAGGTGAACCCCCGGGTCAGCCGCTCCAGTGCCCTCGCCTCCAAAGCCACAGGGTATCCCATCGCTCGACTGGCTACTAAGGTTTCCATCGGGTATCGGCTGGATGAATGTCTCAATCCCGTCACGGGACACACCTATGCCAGCTTTGAACCGGCGTTGGATTATGTCGTCGTCAAGTTGCCGCGCTGGACATTCGATAAGTTTCCGGAGGGGAACCGCACTCTCGGCACGGGGATGAAGGCTACAGGGGAAGTGATGGCCCTCGGCCGCAATCTGGAGACCGCCCTGTACAAAGGCATTCGTTCCCTCGATAGGGGAAGCTATACGCTGTTGCATCCGGAATTCAGAGAATGGTCGGAGGAAGAGTTGAAGGTGGGGTTGATCCACCCTGATGATCGGCGGCTGTTTGTGCTGGGGGAGGCCTTCCGACGGGGCTGGGAGCTGGAGGAGGTGCATCGTCTCACGGCGATCCACCCTTGGTTCCTCCACCGGATTCAAGGGATGGTCTCCCGGGAGAAGGAGCTGGCCTCCCTGTCTTGGGAGTGTCTGTCAGATGACCAACTGGTGCAGGCCAAAGAGAAAGGAGTGGCCGATGCCGCCTTGGCGGATTGGCTGGGTGTCAGCGAAAAGAAAGTCCGGGAGCGTCTGCAGGGGTTAGGACGTTCTCCTTCCTACAAATGGGTGGATACCTGCGCCGGGGAGTTCGAAGCGGAGAGCCCTTATTTTTATTCCTCCTGGCAAGGAGCTGACGAAGTCCCTTCGCCGCAGACAGGTCGGCGGGTGCTTGTCCTCGGGGCAGGGCCGATCCGAATCGGGCAGGGAATCGAATTTGACTACTGTTCCGTCCATGGAGCAAAATCTTTGAAAAAACAAGGGGTCACTTCCGTGGTGGTCAACAACAACCCGGAGACCGTCAGTACTGATTATGCCACTGCCGACCGACTCTATTTTGAGCCGTTGACCGTGGAGGATGTGCTTGGGGTGGCAGAAAAAGAACAGGTGGATGGGATCCTGGTCCAATATGGGGGGCAGACGGCAGTCCAGTTGGTTCACGGATTGGAAGAAGCAGGTCTTAACATCTTGGGTACCTCGGCTGACATCATTGACCAGGTGGAGGACCGCCATCGGTTCTATGATTTGTTGCGGGAGCTAGACATTCCCTGCATCCCCGGTGAAACTGCCCATACCCTTCAGGAGGCACTTCAAGTGGCGGCTCATCTCGGCTACCCCCTTCTGCTTCGTCCCTCTTATGTTATCGGCGGCCAGGGAATGAAAGTGGTAAGGAAGCAGGAGCAATTGGAAGCGGCCATGAGGCGCTACCTCCGGACCTTGCCGGAGCAGGCTTACCCGATCTTACTGGATCGGTTTGTGGAAGGGATGGAGGTAGAGGTGGACGCAGTCACGGATGGAGAGGAACTGGTGATTCCTACATTGATCCAGCACGTGGAAAGAGCCGGCGTTCATTCGGGAGATAGTCTGTCCATCCTGGCCGCCCCTGATCTGAGCGAGGAACAACAGGAAACTATCGTCGATTTCACAGGCCGGATCGCCCGTGCCCTGTCCCACTCGGGGTTGATCAATATTCAGTTTGTCATCGAGGGGGAAACGGTCTATGTGTTGGAGGTGAATCCCCGGGCTTCCCGCACCCTCCCAGTGATTAGCAAAGTGACAGGGTTGCCCTTGGTGGAGTGGGCCACGCGCGTTCAGTTGGGGGAATCCCTCGCTTCTTTTGCTCCCCTGGGATTGCAACCCTCCCCCTCGCGCTGGGCCGTGAAGGGACCGGTTTTTTCCGCTCCGAAGCTTCCTGGCGTGGATCCTGCCTTGGGACCGGAGATGCGTTCCACAGGGGAGGTACTCGGCTTGGGGACCACGTTGGAAGAAGCGCTGGCCAAAGTTCTTCCCCTGGCGGTTCACGGTCCATTGCCTGCGGTGGGGGAGGGAACCCGTCTGTTTCTGTCCTCTGCTGACATCCCGACGCTGGGAGGATGGGGAGCCTTTCTCCACCGGCAGGGAGTCCGTCTTTTCTCTACCTCACAGATGGCGGAGGCTCTCAGACAACAATGGCAAGTTCCCGTGGAGGGAGTTCCTCCGGAGGGATGGGAAGACTGGTTTCGGCAGGGGGGAGCCTCGTTGCTCTTTAGCTCTGCTGGCGAGGAGATCCCGGAGGGATTCCAGTTGCGGAGGATGGCACTAGAATGGCAGGTTCCCTGTTTTACTTCCCCAGATACTTTCCAATGGTGGATGCGTCTCTGGAAACCCGGGGAACCGAAGAGTTCAAGTCTGATCCCCCTATCTGAGAAAAAGGAGACGACATTGAAATGAGCGTGAAGGAAACGACAACTCCAATCGAGGAGGCATTGAAAGGACGGGATTTTCTCACCCTCCTGGACTTGACTCCCGGGGAGATCCAAGGACTGCTGGACCAGGCACTGGAGATGAAACAGGAGTGGAAAAAAGGGAAGGCGGGGCGGCCGCTAACTGGGAAAACGTTGGGCATGATCTTTGATAAACCTTCCACTCGAACCCGGCTCTCCTTTGAAAGCGGAATGGCGCAGCTGGGGGGGCATCCCCTGCATCTGAAGGGAGGAGATCTGCAGTTGGGACGGGGGGAAAGTCTACCGGATACCGCTCGGATATTCTCTGGCTACGTGGATGCAGTTTTGATCCGTACTTTCAATCAGGAAACGGTGGAGGAATTGGCCCGACATGCTTCGATTCCCGTCATTAACGGGTTGACCGATCTGCATCATCCCTGCCAAGCGTTAGCGGACCTCCTCACCTTAAAAGAGAATCGAAGCCATCTCGCTGGACTCACTCTGGCATACACGGGGGATGGAAACAATATGCTTCATTCCCTTTTGGAAGCCGCCGCGTCAACGGGTATTCATCTGCGAGCGGCCACTCCTCAGGGGTACGAACCGGACCCGGCGATCATCCAGCGGGCGCAGAAGGTGGCCGCCCAAACCGGAGCGGATCTTTACTTTACCTCAGATGCCGAGGATGCTGTCACTGGAGCTGATGCCGTCTATACCGATGTTTGGGCCAGTATGGGACAGGAGGAGGAAAAGGAGCAGCGAAAGCAGGATTTTGCTGATTTTCAAGTGAATGCGGCACTGATGTCTCTTGCGAAGCCCGATGCTCTGTTCATGCATTGTCTTCCCGCCTATCGGGGGTTGGAAGTGACTGATGAAGTGATCGAAGGCCCCCAATCTGTCGTCTTTCCCCAAGCGGAAAACCGTCTGCACGCACAAAAAGCACTGTTGGCCGATTTAATCGGCTAATCATGGAGATCCACTCGTTACAAGAAGGGTTTCACATGGAGTGACTGGGGTTCGCAAGAATACGATCCCGACGAGCCCTTCTGTGGACAGATCATGCAAAGGATACTCCGCCATGGACGGCGGAGTTTTTTTATTTCCTCGGCGTGAAGGTCTGCTTTCATTATGTGCCGAAGGGAATTGTTTTTCTATCTCAAGATAAAGGGCTATTGATTCACCACAAAAGATGATGGGAACGAAACCACCCTTTTGCTCTTCCCATTGCCCCCATCGTCCCGACCTGATTTCCTGCCTGAAATATGGCTAATCAACACGCCTGAGATCCTCCCTTTACGAAAGGGAAGGAAGGAGCTAAGCTGGAAGGAACGAGGGAAAGGAGGGTCCATTTAGGAGATCTGGAGTGCTTATGGGAGGGAATGATAGAAAACGAGTAAGGGGAATAGATCAAAATCACAAAGTATTTGTCATTTAAGGGGAATCGATGAAATAAGGGGGTTCCATGACAGATGATGAACCAGGGGAATCTTTTGGGGAAGGGAAGTACTCACAAACTGGTTAGCCTGTTTATGGCGACGGCACTGGTGACAACGGGATGCGGCGCAAATCAAGCCAAAGACTGTGCAGACAAGCACGGGCAACAGGACCCCTCTTGTAAAGAAGAAAAAGGTTGGTCCTCCGGCGGCTCCGCTGGTGGTTCGGTTCACGGGACATCCGGCATTTCCTCTGGCAAAAAATCCAAAGGCGGGGTGGGCGGTCGTTCCGGTGGGTCCAGCGGAGGATGAGGGGGATGCGTGCCTATCCAGAGCGTCGCAAACGTTGGTATGATTTGATCCGGCAGGAGGGAATCTTCACTTGGGACTGGTATTACGGCGAGGAGTACGCTCTGGCGGACCTTCATCCTATCCCTCGGGAATTCCGAGGGGAATTGGCTACAGCCACCGAAGCACTTGGCCACGTGTTTGCCCGAGTGGTGGAAGTCACTCGACGTGGGGAGGAGAGCCTGTTTGCGGAGCTGGGCCTTCCCCAGGAGACCTGGCAAGCGGTTCGGGTCACCCTCGATCCTAAATATCCGACGGTGATCGGACGGTTTGACTTTGCCCGCACTCCGGAAGGATTGAAGATGATGGAGTTTAACAGTGACACGCCCACCGGGGTGGTGGAGGCCTTTTATGTAAATGGGAAGATCTGCGAGTTGGGGGGGATGGAGGACCCCAATGCAGGCATGGATCAACAGATCCGGCAGGCCTTTTCGACGGCGATCCGGTCATACCGGAAGCGGGGATTTTCATGTGATGGGATCTTCTTCAGCGCTCTGGGGTGGCATGAGGAAGATGCGGGAACGACCCGTTACTTGATGGAAAAATCCGCTTTGCCCGCACGGTTTGTTCCTTTGGAGGATCTGAGGGTAACTCCGGATCGGATGAAAGCACGTTGGGAAGATGAGGAGATTCCAGTCGACGTTCTGTATCGGCTTCATGCCTTGGAGATCTTGGCTGGAGATACTGACGAGGACGGTTACCCCACGGGAGCCCATATGTTGGATCAGGTTGCCCAGGGGAAGCTCCTGTTGATCAATCCGCCGTCGGCTTTGCTTTCTCAAACCAAGGCGATGCAGGCGTTGCTCTGGAACCTTTACGAAGAAAACCGATTTCTGACCCCGGAAGAACGGGAGATCGTGGCTACCTATATGTTGCCCACTTATTTGGAGAACCGGTTTTTGGGAAAAGAGCCCTATGTGGTGAAACCTATATTCGGTCGGGAAGGAGGAGCGGTTCGTCTTTGTGATGCACAAGGGCGGGTGGAGCATCAGGATTCCGATCTCTTGTACGCAGATCAGCCGATGATCTATCAGAAACGTGTGGAACTGGAGCCCGTGGAGATAGAGACACTAAAGGGTCCTTTTCACGGTCATTTGTTATGGGGATCCTTCCTGATGGAGGGAAAATCTTCAGCCATCCTGGCCCGGGTTGACGGTCCAATCACTGGCAATCTCTCATATTTTCTCCCAGTGGGTTACCCACGGAGAACAGATAAGAGCGGACATGGGGGAGATGGATCGAAGGACTGATTTTATCCATTTTTATATTTAAAAATTTAACCTCTTTTGGGATTTGCATCCTTAGGAGGTTTTTTGTATAGGTGGAAAACACGCTGTATGAGCTCTGAGACAAGGAACCCCACGGATTGTGAAAATATGTTAGTTTACGATAGGGAATAAAGGGGTTATGATTATTGACCGTATGGACAAGGTCGGTCTGTACGAAAAAAACAGAGAAAACGGCCTGCAGGGTCAAGGAGGAGGAAAAGTATGCATCTATCGATGGAGACTTATGCCCAGACCACACCGGAACATCTGTTTGATTATTTGGAGACGGAAGGGCAGCTGAAGCAGTGGGTTCCCCGGTTGAATCGGATCACTTACAAATATATTCCGGAAACGGGTGAATGGAAGAGCGCCACATTTATCCTCCATTTTCGCTCTGGCAGGAAAGAACGGCAAG
>CAUGKZ010000023.1 GCA_959600065.1 uncultured Kroppenstedtia sp.
AAAGCAGAGAAGGGATCGATCAGCTGCATGCCATTTTTTGAACAGAGTTGCTCATATTCTCTATTCATTTTTTTCACTGTGCGGCATGCCAGGGAGAAGTTCTGTTCATAAGCGGGCAAAGGCAAATAAAGGCCCAACACTTGTACCCTGGCGATGGAATTCAACTCCCGCACGGATTGAAAAATTTGCTTGATCTGTCTCCGGACTTTTTTCATCGTGGTCATTAAACCGGAAATGGAAGCTCCCGCTTCAAACCAATCGATGAAATCACAACCCCCGGTAGTGATCGTAATATGAGAAACCCGTGGAATCAGCTTGCGAATCGCCGGTGTCCCTACGAGTTCGTACAATTCATCCGATGTCAGACCTGAGATCCCCAAATTGATCAACCGACATCCCTGCGAACACTTCAATCCCTGAAAATGTTGGGCTACGAAATGGCTGTCCGGCCCGTCTGCACCCACCCCTTCGGTCAGGGAATCACCTAAAGCCAGATAGGTGATCGGTTCCATACAGTCTTTCCCCTTTCCTACAGGGTGAACTTGATCAAGTACTTCCCGATAATCAGGGCACCCCTTTCCACTCTTTGTAGGTTTCGATTGTGACATTGCTTTTATTCCGGGGAATGACGGAAAACCGGTGGGAACCTCCGGCAGAATGAGCGATCAGCGGATAATTAAATAACGGTTTGTCGGGCGGCCGATCCCCCCGTATTCGATATGGATAGTGACGATTCCGCCCTTTTCAAGATGATCCAGATAACGCCGTGCAGTCACCCTGGCAATCCCGGTGCCTTCCGCCACTTCTTCAGCAGAAACCGGGCGACTTTGCTCAAGTAAGAAGTTACGGATCCGCTCCAGAGTGACACGATTCAATCCTTTCGGTAATTCCCGCTGACGGGCGGATCCCATCTGGAATAACATTCCATCTAAATCGGATTGGGATATATTTGTTTTGTCCAGGAGTCGGCTTTGGAACTTGCGGTAATTTTCAAGTGACTTTTTTAACCGCTCAAATTTGAAGGGCTTCACGATATAATCAAACACGCCGTTTTGCAGGACATGTCGCACTGTCTCCACATCCTTCGCCGCCGTGATCGCAATCACATCGGTGATCAAGCCCTCCGCCCGGATCTTTTTTAAAGTTGCAAGCCCGTCCATATCCGGCATATAAATATCGATCATTACCAGGTCAGGATTCAATTTTTTTGCCAGTTTCAGTCCTTCCACACCATTGGGAGCGGAACTGATCACCTGATAATCCCGCACCCGTTCCACAAATTGCTTGTTCACTTCCCGAACCATGGGATCATCTTCGATCAACAGTACGGAAATCATTTTCTAATCGCCCTCTTCCTGCTTCTCAAAAGTGACCGTGATGCACGTTCCTGCTCCCGGTTCCGATTCCACCTGGATCTTCCCATGCCCTTGCTGGACGATCTGACCGACCAAATGGAGTCCGATCCCTCGGCCTTCGCTCCCCTTTGTCGAAAAGCCCTGGGTGAAAATCCGGTCCTGCAGTTCTTTTGGGATCCCGCTTCCATTATCCTCAACCACAATCTGAAGCGCTTCCTCCTTCTGACCGATACTGATATACACTTCTTTCTCACCGATGGAAACCTGTGGAAAGGATTCAAAGGCGTTCTCTACCAAGTTGCCCAGCAAAACAACAAAATTGTGGCTGTCTAGATATTCCGGGAAAGATTGCAGCCGACTGCGCCGATCGATAAACACATGAATCCCTAACTCTCTGCCCCGACTCACCTTGCTTAACAGCAGACCTGCGATACTGTCGTCTTTAATATTTTTGCTTAAAAAGCGGGTTAACTCTTCCTGTTCTTCGGTAATCTCAAACACATAATTCAGGGCTTTTTCACTGTTTCCCAACTGAATTAACCCAGCGATGGTATGCAATTTGTTCATATGTTCATGATTTTGCACCCGCAGAGCGCTTACAAATGCTTTGACACCGGTCAATTCTTCCGCCAGTTTTTTCACTTCCGTCCGATCTTGGAAAATGGCGACCACCCCCACCGTCCGATCATCCACTTTAATGGGGATCCGATTACTTAAAATGTCCAGATTCCGGACATGTAGCTCTTTATTGTATACCGGCTGATCCAATGTTAATATTTCTGGCATACGTGTATCCGGGACAACCTCGTAAATTTTCTTCCCGATCAGATCTCCGCTAACTCCCATCATTTGCTTTGCCTTGTTGTTAAAGATCAGGATCCGTTCATCATTATCGATGGCAATGACCCCTTCATGCATCGCATTAAATGTTTCCGTCTGTTTCACCAACGTATTGGCGATTTCATGAGGTTCCAAGTAGAACATTTGCCTTTTGATGTGACGTGCTAACAACCAGGAACCCCAACCGCCAAAAAACAGTGACAGACTGGCCGTCCAGAAAATCTCCGGGTAAACAGAGAAAAGAATCTCGGTGATCCCCGGCAAGCGATAACCTGCGATAACCACACCGATTTGTTGATGTTCCTGATTCATAATCGGCACAAAGGCACGGATCACCGTTCCAATCTCCCCTGTCGCCTGTGTTGTATAGGTGTGCTCAGCAAATGCAGGCCCTTCATCTGCTCCCTTGGATACGGTTCCAATGCGATCTTCCAAAGGATGTGCCAGTCGCACCCTGTCCATATTCATTACCACGATATAGTCGGCTTCGTTGATGACACGAACTTTTTCGGCAACAAAATTTACCCGTTTTTGTGCCTCTTTGTTCCCGACGACACCTTTTCTGATTTCGGGTAGCTCAGCAACAGTGCGGGCGGTGATCGCCGAGCGCTTCTTCAACTCATCTTCCTTGGTCTTGGTATAATTTCCAAGCAAAAAAATCCCACCGATGACGAGTGAAAACCCAACGATAAAAAAGATCAATGCGGTAATCTTCCAGTGAATCGGAAAAGGAAACATTCTCATAGATTCCTCTCCATGTCCGGCAGTGTGTTCTTCTTTTTTGTAGTGTATCATAGCAGTAGAATCCTCACAGAATAACGGAAAATGGTGGGAAGATGAGACTTTTTATCGGGACAAGCGTGCTGACGATTCTTTCGTTGACCCTCCTCTTTTTCAACCCTTTTTTTCAAACCAATGGGATCTATGATGATGAACAGCAAGGGCTGAATGAGCAGATCGTCATCAAATTCAGCCATGTCGTAGCTGAAAATACCCCCAAGGGCTTGGCGGCGCAAAAATTCGCCGAGCTGGCATCCCAAAAAACCAACGGCAAAGTGAAGGTGGATGTATTCCCCAATGCGGTTTTGTACAGCGATGAGGAAGAAATGGACGCCTTGATGCAAGGGGATGTCCAGATGATCGCCCCGACTTATTCAAATTTAACCGATTTTATGCCGGAATGGCAGGTGTTGGACCTCCCCTTCATTTTTCGTAACCATGACGATGTGGAGCGAGTTTTCACCGGACCCGTGGGAAATCATCTGTTAAAATTGCTGGAGGAGAAAAACATCAAGGGGATGGCTTTTTGGAGCAATGGTTTTAAGCAAATGATCAGTAACGAAAAATCGCTGGTTCACTTGGAAGATTTTCAGGGGCAAACTTTCCGGATTATGCCCAGTCCCGTGATCGAGGAACAATTTCAACTCTTCGGGGGGCATCCGATCCCTGTTCCTTTCCCCGAAGTCTATCAGGAACTTGAAACTCATCGCGTGGACGGTCTAGAAAACACCATCTCCAATATTTTCTCCAAGCGATTCTATCAAGTGCAACACTACCTGACCCTCAGTAATCATGGCTATCTCGGCTATGCGGTACTGATGAACAAACCCTTTTGGGACCAACTTCCGAGACCGATTCAACGGCAATTGAGTGAAGCGATGGAGGAGACCACAGTTTGGATACTGAAACAATCCAAACACATGAACGAACAACAATTCGAATGGTTGAAGAAACAATCGCAACTGGAAATCACAATTTTGCCAGAAAAAGAGAAGCAGAAGTGGATGGAACAGATGAAACCAGTCTATGACCGATATAGACAGCGGTTTGGCAATCAACTGCTTCAGGAGATCCATCCTCCTCAATAAAAAAATACGACGAACGCCTCCAAGTCAGGCGTTCTTTTTGTTATCTCCATAAAGATCAAAAAGAGCCAAAAGACCATTATAACCAAAATCTTTTGTTTCCCTTAAAATCGAATTATTATAGAAAGATATAAATGAGATATTTGAAAGCGTTGTCATACAGAGGAGGAATAATATGCGGATCAACTTTAAAAATCTGACCGTCCAAGTCATTATCGGGATTATCATCGGTATTCTCGTTGGATTTATCTTCCCGGAATTCGGGGCTCAATTAAAGGTACTGGCTGACGTTTTCATTAAAATGATCAAAATGCTGATCGCACCGATTATCTTTCTCACCATCGTGATCGGCATTGGCAATATGGGTGATTTGAAAAAGGTGGGTCGCATCGGCGGCAAGGCACTGATTTATTTTGAAATTGTCACCACCTTTGCTCTGGCTATCGGAATTATCGTCGTCAATCTGATCCAACCTGGGGTCGGCTTTAATACAGACGCTGCTAACAGCGGAGATGTAGCACAATATGCCAAACAGGCTGAAGAGTCTGGCGGGTTCGTCGATTTTCTGGTCGGCATCGTACCGGAAAATGTCGTGGGTGCAATGGCTGAAGGGGAACTCTTACCCATCCTATTCTTTGCCGTCTTGTTCGGAGTGGTAACCGCTTCCCTCGGAGAAAAATCACAACCGGTTATCGACCTGTTCCAGCGGATTACCGACATTTTCTTCGGCATCGTCAACATGGTCATGAAGGTCTCTCCCATCGCCGCTTTCGGAGCTATGTCCTATACGATCGGAACCTTTGGGGTCGGGTCCCTGGTCTCCCTCGGTAAATTGATGGCTGGCGTCTATATTACCATGTTTCTGTTCATCATACTGGTATTGGGCACAATCGCCAAATTTTATGGATTCAACATTTTCAAATTTATCGCCTACATCAAAGAGGAGATCCTGCTGGTACTCGGTACCTCCTCCTCAGAGTCTGCTCTCCCGAGAATGATGGAGCGAATGGAAAAATACGGTTGTTCCAAACCGGTGGTCGGCCTGGTCATCCCAACAGGGTATTCCTTCAATTTGGACGGAACCTCGATCTATCTGTCGATGGCAGCCATTTTCATCGCACAGGCTTATGGGGTGGACCTGACCATCTGGCAGGAATTAACCTTGCTCGCCATCTTGATGTTCACTTCTAAAGGGGCCGCCGGTGTGACCGGATCCGGATTTATCACTTTGGCCGCTACCTTGGCAGCTTTCCCCATGATTCCAGTGGAAGGGATTGCCCTTTTGATCGGAGTCGACCGTTTTATGTCTGAAGCCCGTGCGATCACCAACCTGATCGGAAACGGGGTTGCCACCGTTGTGATCTCCAAAATGGAAAACGAATTTCATCCGACAACGGAATCAGAGAACAGCTCGGCTCACAAAGAAGGAATTCAAAGACAAAAAGAAATCCCTGTAACAGAATAATCCAAGCAATCGGAGGGCTCCCAACTGATGGGGAGATCCTCCTTTTTTTATTACGCCCTCGCTAAGCTCAAAAAATAAAGCGGACCTAGTGTCCGCCTTATCGAGTCCGCCCGATCACGGCAGCTAATCCACCCAGCAAAATGTGAGCGAGCCCGAAACCGTAAATCCCCCATCCTCGGGTCTGCCGATCCCGGAGTTCATTGATCAACCGCTCCCGTCTGTACAGAAGGCACATCCCCAATAGCGTGACCGCCAATCCCAAAGCCAAAGTGGTCAATCCTTTTTTCATGATTCCTTTCCCCCTTTTTCTTAATGTGTCTCTTTCGGAGGAGTTTGCTCACTGGTAGTTTTACCCGTCCAAAAGTAGAGCAAAAGATCGTCACACTCGCTGCGAATCCAGCCATTCAGGTAACGCATGGTGTATCGATATCCCCGGTAAACCACGGTCACTTCCCGGCAATTCTCCCTCTGGCGAATCTCGAGGATTCGTCCTCCAGCTCGATGAATCTCCTTCTCCGCTGCCTTCCGGTCCCGGCGGATTTGTTCCAGAGCCGGAAGCAATAGACGCATCCATGCCCGACTGGTTTTCAGCGGGGATTGTTTTAACCACTGGTGGTCCCATTGCAAGGCCCGCTCCAACACATCCAGCAATACCATCTTTTTTATCAGATCGGAAAAACGGTTCATTTCCTGTTCATCCACCATGTTCGTCAACCTCAGATCCGGAACATTCGTTCCCTCTCCTTTAGAATATAAGAACGAACGTTCCGTTATCCATGGTACTTTTGGGAAATAGGGTTCACCTTCCGCCATCCCCTAAGTCCACATGGATCTCTTCTTCATCTTCCTGTTTACCGGCATACAAAATTCCTCTAATATCCCGGTATCCTTGCTCTTGCAGCTTCTGTCGCAACCAAGGCTCATCTTTTCCGATCAGTTTCAAATTTTTTTGTTGAATGTGGCCGTCCACCACCAGGGCGAGAGCCATGCCGCGATAGGTTTTAGTCACACCGAGATCTTTGGGGGTGACCGGATACATATCTTCCTGAGGCAGGACACTGATACTCCCGGTGGGCTCCAGGATCGCATACTGGACATAGCGGATATCGGGATAGCCTTCGGTACAGATCGTCGCCATCAACTCCGAGACGGACATCTCACTGCGAGCCATATTTTCCCGAATCATCCTTCCATGTTTGACCAGAATCGTCGGCTCCCCTAAGATCAAATGATTGGCCCGTTTAGAGAGGGTCATTTTGGCAAACAGGATATGGATCGTGGTCACTAAGGCGATCGCCAACAATGTTTTTCCCACTTCATTTACCAGGATCGGATTGGTAGCCAGGGCGGCAATAATCACAATCGCCATCAGATCATGGGGGGTGACCTGGGCCAGTGTCGATTTCCCCATGAAACGCAGGGATATGATCGCTGTAATGAACAGGAGTGCCACTTTTAAAATGTATAACAGCAAAAAGTCTCACCTTCCAACCAAAAAGCCTGCCTCTCTGAGATCAAGGCAGGCTTCGGGATGGGCAGTTACATCTGGGGAGAACTGGGCTCAGAAATGTTGCTCAGAGCCTGACCCGCTTCATTGACGTGGGGCTGACGGACGGCCATATCCCCAAGGGAAACCATGCCCACCAGTTGGTTGTTCTCCACCACGGGCAGACGGCGAATCTGGTTTTGGGCCATCAGGCTAGACGCTTCATCCACAGACATTTCCGGAGAACCGGTCACCACTTGATCGGTCATCACGTCCCCTACGGTCATTTGCTCGTTCTTCTGCTCTGCCAGGGCCCGTAACACTAAATCCCGATCGGTTACCATGCCGCAAATCCGACCGTTCTCCACCACCGGTATGGAACCGACGTTGTGCTCTTTCATCAGGGAAGCAGCTTGGTACACATTGTCCTGCGGGGAGACCGATGCCACGTTTTTCGACATCATCTCGCGTAACTGGGTCATGTTCTAGTTCCCTCCTTATGTGGTTATCATTTCCGTTTTCCACAATTCCATTCCCCATGATCACCTATTTTCATTAAAAAGGGTTGACACTCTGATTGTCCCGGTGTACTATTAATCTAGAACACCACTGTATTATGTACCTAATACACATAGACACATACTCTAAAGGAGGAATCAAGGTGACGGTTCGCCCGTGGTCCAGCCTGTTGAAAAAAGACTTCCGACTGGCTCTTCCCTGGTTTTTAGGGGGATTGGGACTGATCATCGCTTTTGATCTCTGGTTCGCCTGGTCATCCCATCCCGAAGTGCGATTGGCATTCAGCTCCTTGCTGGTATTTGCACATGTCATCTATTTTCCTGTTTACCTGTTTATCAGCCTGTGGGTGGAAGGAAAGCAAATGCACCGCTGGCTCCACTCCCCCCGCCCCGCCTGGCAATTGATCCTGTCCAAACTGGTCGCGGGCATCCCTTTCATCCTCCTCTCTCTGGGAGTCAGCGGGTTATATCCCACCTATCTCATGCTGGGTCCGATAGATACCTTCGGAACCAGTTCGGATTTGGATCCGACTGTTTTCTGGTGGGATGTGGTTCTGATTTTGGCACTGCTTCTTTGGGCCTCCTTCCACCTGAGTCTCCTTTTGTTGGCGGTCTGGTCCGTTTACCGGTGGCTTCGCACCTACTTTGGCAACTGGACATGGTTGCTCACCGCTGCGGGATTCTTCTCTTTTCTGTTCCTTTTCAGTCAATGGATAAATAGTCATTATTACAACCTTTTAGCCCAATGGGGCCCGACACTGAATTTCAAAGGCCTGACAGAGGAACCAACATCCATTCCTTTGATCCACACCGGTGAAATCCTGTTTGACTTATTGCTCGCAGCGGCCTTTATTACCCTATCCCAGTGGATTTTGGAGAAGCGGATGGAGGTGTGATGGATGAACGCCTGGTTAGCCGTATGCAAAAAGGATTTTCGGATGGTCGCCCCTTGGTTACTGACGGGATTGCTGATCATTCTGTCGATCGATCTCATCGCCCTCCTGACTGTGGAAAATACGGAAGCAAAAATGGCACTGATCGTGGCCCCGGTGTTTGTTCACATCCTGTACTTTCCCGTCTTTCTGAGCAGCAGTCTGGAACGGGAAAGCAAACAGATGCACCTGTGGCTCCATTCCCCCCGTCCCGCCTGGCAATTGCTGTTGTCCAAGATTGTGAACGCCTGCATCGCCACTGCTCTCTCGCTGGGGTTCAGCCTGGTGGTTCCCGTCGGGCTCATCTGGACGTATCCCACCCGGATGCAAGAAATCACAATGGCGGACATGGACTCCCTGGTGGATGCAGCGGTTTCCATCTTTATCGCCTCGCTGAGCCTGGGCTTTCTGTTCCTGTTACTCTGGACGATTCAGCAGAGTTTGAAGGGATGGATCGGGAAATGGAGTGGAGTCATCTACGTGGCGATCCTGTTCAACAACCCCCTCATGGGATTGAAGACCCACGTCAGCTCCGATGGGGCCTATGTGGAATTCAAGGTGAGCGAGCTGGGTCCCTGGGCAGACGGAGTCCTGTCATTCACCCTGATGTTTCTCTTCTTCCTGCTGTCCGCCTGGTTGCTGGACAAAAAAACGGAGGTGTGATGGATGAAAGATGACTTTAAAACATCCAGTCCGATTTACCTCCAATTGGCTGACCGGATCCAACGACGTATCCTGCGCCGGGAGTTGACCCCCGGCGAAAAACTCCCCTCTGTGCGGGAGATGGCCCTGGAGTCCAACGTGAACCCCAACACGGTGCAACGAACCTACAGCGAATTGGAGAGGATGGGAATCGTGGAAACGCGGAGAGGTCAAGGAACCTTTATCACCGAAGACGACTCCCGCCTGGAACAAGTGCGGGAAGATCTGCGCCGCCAACAGATTGAAGTCTTTGTGCAGGGGATGGGGGAGTTGGGGTTTTCCCCCCAGGAGATCCTCACCGGCCTGGAAAAATACCTGAGTGAGAGGGAGAGTAGATCATGATCCGGTTTGAAAATGTAAGCAAACGATACCTTACCAAAACCGCTTTGATGGATGTGAATCTGGAACTGCCTGAGAAGCAAATTGTCGGAGTGGTTGGGGAAAACGGCAGTGGAAAATCGACGATGCTGAAGCTGATCGCCGGCCTCGTCCGCCCCAGCAAAGGACAGGTGTGGGTCGACGAGGAACCCGCCCGACGCCGGATCGCCCACAAGGTGGCCTACCTGTCGGAGCTGGAAACTTACTATCCCTTCTTCACCGTCCAAGAAACCGTCGACTATTATGCCTCTCAATTTGACGACTTTGACCAGGAACGGGCGCGAGAGATGATGGATTTCATGCGATTGGACCCCGCTGCGAAGGTGAAAAACCTGTCCAAGGGAAATCGGGGTCGGGTGAAACTGGTGGTCACCCTCTCCCGCAACGCCCCCTATATCTTGATGGACGAACCTCTCTCCGGGCTGGACCCCATCGTCCGGGATTCGATCATCAAGGGACTGATCTCCTTTATCGACCTGACCAAACAGACCGTGATCATCACCACCCATGAGGTGAATGAGGTGGAACCCCTGCTGGATCAGGTGGTGGCGGTACGGGATGGGGAAATCATCAAGTTTGCCGATGTGGAAGAACTGCGTTCCAATGAAGGAATCAGCCTGGCGGAATGGATGACCCGGGTATATGCCGGGCACGCCTGCAAATAAAGAGGAGGATGGGACATGGAGAACAAGCAGCCGATATTGGAGATTCGGCATCTGACCAAAGTGATCGGTAAAAAAAAGATTGTGGACGACCTCACCCTCCAGGTCAACCCTGGGGAAGTTTTCGGCTTCTTAGGCCCCAATGGCGCCGGCAAAACGACCACCATCCGCATGATTGTCGGACTGATCGACATCACCAAGGGAAAGGTCCTCATCAACGGCATCAACCTGAAGGAGAACTTTGAAAAGACCCTCTCCCACGTGGGGGGGATCGTAGAAAATCCCGAGATGTACAAATTCCTGACCGGTTACCAAAACCTCATCCATTATTGGCGGATGACCCGGGGCATACCCAAGACCCGGATCGACGAAGTGGTGCGGCAAGTGGGCCTGGAGAATCGTATCCATCACAAAGTGAAGACCTATTCCCTGGGGATGCGCCAACGGTTGGGACTGGCCCAGGCCCTCCTGCATTCCCCTTCCCTGCTGATCCTGGACGAACCCACCAATGGGCTGGATCCCGCCGGAATCCGGGAATTCCGGGAACATTTGCGCCGATTGGCCCGAGAGGAACAGATCGCGGTGTTGGTTTCCAGCCATATCCTGTCCGAGATGGAGCAGATGTGTGACCGGATCGCCGTCATCCAACACGGCAAGCTGATCGACGTGAAACAAGTCCAGGAGTTTGTCAATGGAGCTCGAGATCAACAGAGGGTTCTGTTTACCGTCGACCTCATCCCCCAAGCTAAGAAGTGCCTTGAACCGGCTTTGAACGGCCAGTCCTTGGAAGTCACCCCGGAGGGAATCCAGCTGACGACCACCTGGGATGAGATCCCTGTTCTCAACGCCCGACTGGTGAAGGCGGGAATCCAGGTCTTCTCCATCCGGCCCG
>CAUGKZ010000024.1 GCA_959600065.1 uncultured Kroppenstedtia sp.
GATGATTTGGCGAGACAGGGGGATGGATGATGCCAATCTCTACCCGGATTTTTGAAAAGAAAAAAGTATCCGTCGGCGCGGTCCGATTGGAGAGCGGAGAAACTCTTTCGCAAGTGGAAGTGGCAGTGGAAGCGGTCGGAAGCGAACCCAAGGTGGACGGGAGCAACATTGTGCTGGTTTGCCATCCGCTGACCGGGGATGCCCACGCGGTAGGGGATGAAGAGTCCCCCGGATGGTGGGACGGTCTGATCGGTCCAGACAAATGGATCGATACCAACCGCTACCATGTGTTGACCCTTAATGTATTGGGGGGATGTGGAGGGACGACGGGTCCCTCTTCCATGGATCCCACGACGAATCAACCTTACGGCACTCGCTTTCCTCGAGTCAGTATCCGGGATATGGTGTCTGTACAAAAGCGTTGTTTGGAAAAACTAGGGATTCGGCGGGTGGAAATGGTGATCGGCGGCTCTATGGGGGGCATGTTGGTCTTGGAGTGGGGAATCCTCCACCCTGGCTTTGCACGAAAACTGGTCCCCCTCGCTACTGCCGCTGCTCTTACTCCGACAGCCATCGCCTTCAATGATATCGGGCGTCAGGCGATTGTGGCTGATCCCGGTTACCGAGAAGGCCATTATTATCCGGGTCCCGGACCGGTGCAAGGCTTGGCGGTGGCCCGGATGATAGCGATGGTCACCTACCGGACTCCGCAATTGTTTGAAAAACGGTTTAGTCGCAACCTGCAAGCTGGAGGGTCTCCGATTCAAGCCGACTCCCTGTTTCAAGTGGAAAGTTATCTGCGTCACCAGGGAAAAAAGTTGGTGCAACGCTTTGATGCGAACAGCTATCTCTATCTGTTGAAGGCGATGGACATCCATGATCTGGGCCGAGACAGAGGCGGAGTGAAGAGCGCCCTGTCCACCGTCGAGGCAGAAGTGTTGATCGTGGGTATCCGGGAAGATCAACTGTTTCCCATCCAGCAGCAGCGGGAACTGTTCACTCTACTGAAAAGCCAGGGAGTCAAATGTGAGTTGCTGGAGATCTCTTCGGAATACGGTCATGATGCCTTCCTGGTGGAATATGAGGAGACGGGTCCCCGGATCCGGAAGTTCCTCGACCAGGGTCTGAATCAAGGAGTGACTGAACGTTGGATCAGTTGATAGATCCAAGGTAGCGTGCCTGTCCGATGCATCGGGCAGGTTTTTATTTCCGATAGAGGACAGGTTTATAAGACATCAGGTTGGGGCAATTTACCACATAAGCAGGAGGGCCTAACTTGACGCTATATCGAAAGTGAGAGTACAATGATATCGTCTAAGATGTGAAACCTTTCTTTCCCTGAAGAGAAATGTGTTTCATATTTCCACCGGCTACAATAGTAGGGATGTATACCCTTTGGCATAGCCGGTCCAGTTTTGGAGAGAGGGTTCCTTGCAAACATACCGTGTTACTATCAGGGGATTATTGGGGGGGCAAAAATGAGTACGCACCGCAGTTTTTTTAGCAGACGGTTGCATTCCCTGCTGGGTGTGATTCCAGTCGGCTTTTTTTTGGTTGAACACCTGATTACAAACCATTATGCAACCGAAGGGGCGCAAGCCTTTACCGAACAGGTGGAATGGATCTGGGGCATTCCGTTCCTGCCGATTCTGGAGATCTTTTTTATCTTTCTTCCTCTCCTGTACCACGGCGTTTACGGTCTGTACATCGCCTTTACGGCGAAGAACAATGTCGGTAGTTTCGGCCTGTTTCGCAATATCATGTTTATGTTGCAACGCTTGACCGGGGTAATCACCTTGATCTTTGTCACCATGCATGTGTGGGAGACCCGGTTGCAAGTGGCCTTGAACGATTACAGTGCGGATCAGGTGACCCAGCTGACCGCGGATATCCTGTCTAATCCAGTCACCCAGGTCTGGTACACGATCGGTGTCTTAGCAGCCGTGTTCCATTTTTCCAATGGCATGTGGTCTTTCCTGGTCACGTGGGGGATCACCGTGGGTCCCCGGGCTCAACGGATTTCCTCTTATGTCTGGGCCGTGGTGTTCGTGTTGGTCAGTTATATTGGACTGAGCGCCCTGTATGCATTTGCGGATCCGGAATTTACTAACCAGCTGGCACAGTGGTAGAAGGGGGCACTGCCAAAATGAGAAAAGATAAAGTTATCATCGTCGGCGGAGGCCTGGCGGGCCTAATGGCCACGATCCAAGCGGCCGAAGCCGGTGCCGACATCGACCTGTTTTCGATTGTGCCGGTTCGTCGTTCCCACTCGGTTTGCGCCCAGGGGGGCATCAATGGAGCGGTAAACACCAAAGGGGAAGGGGACTCCCCGTGGGAGCATTTTGATGACACCGTTTATGGCGGTGACTTCCTAGCCAACCAGCCTCCAGTGAAAGCGATGTGTGAGGCGGCGCCGGGAATCATCTATCTGATGGACCGGATGGGGGTTCCTTTCAACCGGACTCCGGAGGGGCTACTCGACTTCCGCCGGTTCGGGGGAACCAAACACCACCGGACAGCCTTTGCCGGTGCCACTACCGGACAACAGTTGTTGTATGCTCTGGACGAGCAGGTGCGGCGCTGGGAAGTGGCGGGGAATGTCACCAAGTATGAGCAATGGGAGTTCACTTCTCTGATCCTCGATGATGAGGGCCGTTGCCGGGGGATCGTGGCTCAGGACCGGCGGAGCATGGAGATCAAAGCATTCCGTGCCGATGCGGTTATCTTGGCCACGGGCGGTCCTGGGATCATTTTCGGCAAATCGACCAACTCCATGATTAATACGGGCACGGCTGCCAGTGCGGCTTACCAACAAGGCGCCTATTATGCCAACGGCGAATTCGTTCAGGTGCACCCGACGGCCATTCCCGGAGACGATAAGCTGCGGTTGATGTCCGAGTCCGCACGTGGAGAAGGGGGACGCATCTGGACCTATAAAGACGGGAAACCCTGGTATTTTCTCGAAGAAATGTATCCTGCCTATGGCAACCTGGTTCCGCGGGATATCGCCACCCGAGCGATCTTCAAGGTTTGTGTTGACATGAAACTGGGTATCAACGGGGAGAACATGGTTTATCTGGATCTCTCCCACAAAGACCCGAAAGAGTTGGATGTCAAACTGGGCGGGATCATCGAGATCTATGAGAAATTCATGGGTGAAGATCCGCGTAAGGTTCCGATGAAGATCTTCCCGGCGGTTCATTACTCCATGGGTGGTCTGTGGGTGGATTACAACGGGATGACCAATATCCCCGGTCTGTTTGCCGCCGGAGAAGCCAACTACCAGTACCACGGTGGTAACCGTCTTGGCGCCAACTCCCTGGTTTCCTGTATCTTTGACGGAATTATCACCGGCCCCGCTGCGCTGGAGTATATCCGGGGGCTGGATCGGTCCGCTGAAGATATGCCTTCTTCGCTATTTGAGGGGCATCAGAAGCAGGAGCAAGAGAAGTACGACAACATCCTTAAAATGGACGGGGATGAAAATCCCTACCAGTTGCACAAGGAACTGGGTCAGTGGATGACGGATAATGTGACCGTGGTTCGTTACAACGATAAGCTGAAGCAAACCGATGAAAAAATCCAAGAGCTGATGGAGCGCTACCAGCGAATCAATGTGACTGACACCAGCACCTGGAGCAACCAGCCTGCCTCCTTTGTCCGGCAACTGTGGAACATGCTGGAGCTGTCCCGGGTGATCACCCAGGGTGCTTACAATCGGAATGAAAGCCGGGGAGCTCACTACAAACCGGATTTCCCGGACCGGAATGACGAGGACTGGCTGAAGACGACCAAGGCTAAGTATACGGAAAACGGTCCCGCCTTCGAGTATGAAGATGTGGATGTCTCCCTCATCAAGCCGCGGCCGCGACGCTATGATGTGGCTAAACAAAGTGAGAAGGGGGCGGAAAGCAAATGAGCGAACAGACGGCGACAGCAGTAGAAAAAAAGACCGTTCGTTTTATCATCACACGTCAGGATACCCCCGATAGTGAACCCTATGAAGAGGAGTTTGAGCTGGAATATCGCCCCAATATGACGATCAACTCTTCTCTGATGGAGATTCAACGCACTCCTTACAATGCCAAAGGGGAAAAGGTATCTCCGGTCTCCTGGGAGTCCAACTGTTTGGAGGAGGTTTGTGGGGCTTGCTCCATGGTGATTAATGGAACTCCCCGTCAGGCTTGCTCCACGCTGGTGGATTCGCTGGAGCAACCGATCCGGGTTCAGCCGATGGACACCTTCCCAGTGGTGCGGGATATGGTGATCGACCGGAACCGGATGTTTGATGCCATGAAACGGGTGAAAGCTTGGATCCCAATTGATGGTACTTATGATCTGGGTGCAGGGCCCCGGATGCCGGAAGTGGATCGTCAATGGCGGTATGAATTGTCCAAGTGTATGACCTGCGGAGTCTGTCTCCAGGCTTGCCCCAATGTGAACTCCCGTTCCGATTTCATGGGGCCCTTTATCATCGGTCAGGTGGACCTCTTTAACTCCCACCCCACAGGGGAGATGAACAAAGAGGAACGGACAGAGGCCCTAATCGGTGAAGGTGGGTTGCAGGAGTGCGGGAACTCCCAGAACTGTGTCCAGGCTTGTCCGAAAGGGGTACCGTTGACCACAGCCATTGCCCGTATGAACCGGGAAGGAACCAAGCATATGTTTCGCAAATGGCTCTCCCATTAATCTAAAGGAATGAGAAAACACCCTCCGACAACTCGGAGGGTGTTTTCCTTTGGATTGGCTTTAAGAAAAGATGTTTTTCAGGGAGTTGAACAGATCGGAGATCCAGGCCCACAGCTTATCAAAAAAGCCTTGGGCTTCTTTGGAGTCGACGATTTGGTCGAGATTGCCCTTCAACTTCTCCAGTTGATTGCTGAATTGATCCCAGTCGATATCTAATTGAGAGAACTTATACATCACATTGGTGACGTTATCGATCTCTTGGTTGTTCAGATTGATGTTGAGATCTCCGGCGACATTGACGATAATATCCCGAACTTGTTCTTTGGATTCGGGTTTTTTATCGGCAATCTTTTCTTTGACCTCGGTCATAAACTGGGATGCCTTTTCATTGTCTCCCAATTTCTCGCCCAATTCGGAGGTGCGAACCATCTCTTCATTAGCCACTTGCTTCTGTTCTTCGCTGATGTTTTGGTCAGCAGCGGTTTCAAATGCCTTCAGGATTCCGGTCAGGCCGGCGGTGCCGGAGACCTGCATCGGAGCGGTGACATAGACTTCCGCATCAGTGACGCCGGCGGTGGTCAGAGCGTTGGCATACATTTGTTCCGTGATGGTGGTGATGTTGTTCGTCTTCACTTTGATGCCGGAGCCCTGTTTTGCCAAGGTGATCTTGGCGGAGGAAAGGGCTCGGTTACCGATGGTGGCCCGGTTTAGGTATTTGCCGAGATAGCGGTGTTCTTCCTGGTTGGTGATGGTGATGGTTTCTACATCGGAAGCTACGTTCATTTCTTGAAGGATCTGCTCTTTTTGTTGCGGGTTGAGATCATGTCCCAAAGTGACCACGGTTTCTCCGGCAACCGCATCTGCGGATGCCGGTGTGGGCAAGGCCCATGAGAAAAGCAGGGTGATCACGGTCAGATACAGCAACCCTGAATTCCATCTGTGTCTGTTCATCTTTAGAAAACCCCCTCCGTTACTAATATAGACGAAAATGGTTATCCGGATGTTTCAGTGGGAAGGTCGGATCCTTGGAGCCGGGAGGAAGATCAGCGATAGCGTTCTTCCAGCATCTTTTTAACGGATGGGAAGAGATAGTGGCTACCCCCGCGATCCTGAACTTCATCCACCATGGAGGCGACCACGATATCCGGTTTTTCGCCCTTTTTACCAGCCATCCAAGCCAGCCATCCCAGTTGACGCTCGTCTTTATCATCTTTGCTCGCTTTCAGTTCTGCAGTTCCCGTCTTGGCTCCTAGTTCTACTCCATCCGTCTTCAGATCCCGGGCGGAGCCTTTGGGCAGTTCCACAACTCCGCGGAGTAATTTCCTCACTTGGTTGGCGTTGTCAGGAGTGATCACGTTTTTCTTCCAGATCACCCGCTTTCCCTTTTGATCGGGATCTACGATCAGATAGGGCTGGATCATGTCCCCTTTGTTGGCGAAGGTGGTGTACATTGCCGCCAGATGGAGAGGACTGACCAGGAGTTGTCCCTGTCCGTAGGAGGTATCTGCCAGCAGGATTTCATTATCCAACTTGTTGGAGTTGGAAAACTGGGATGGAGTCATCCCCAGGTCATCCAGCTTCGCATTGAAACCGAATTTTTTGTAGTACTCGATCGTCTTCGCTTCTCCGATTTTTAGACCGACACGGGCAAAGTAAATATTGTCTGACCAGGCGAGGGCCTTAGCGAGATCGACACCGCCCCCTGGATTATCCACTCGGGTCACATAGTAACCGCCCCAGGAGGAGTCTTTCTGCCATTTCCCTTTATCCGTGTTATAGGTGGTATCAAGAGTGATTGACTTGGTGTTTAGGGCGATCGCAGCAGTGATTGGTTTCATGGTGGAGCCGGGAGCATAGGCAAGTTTGGCCCGGTTGGCCAAGGGCTGATCCGATCCGCTGACTCGGGACCACTCATCCTGAGACAGACCCTGAATAAATTGGTTGGGATCATAGGAGGGGGCACTTACCATCGCTAAGATTTCCCCGGTCCGGGGCTGGAGTGCCACACTGGCTCCCTTGTCCTTTTGGATGCCCTGGTAGAGTTGGCGCTGTGTTTTTAGGTCGATGGTGGTTTGTACATCTTTCCCTTTTTTGGCAGGCGTTTCACCAAGGACTGCTTTTTGTTTTCCATCTCCCCGGCTGATCACCACTTTCCATCCGGGGGTACCCCGCAGTTGCTCTTCCAAATCCGATTCCAGGCCGCGATGTCCGATCCAATCCCCGGGTTGATAGCCACCCTTCTCTTTGTATTTCTTTAACTGTTCCTTGGTGATGGGGCGAATATAGCCGGTGACGTGAGCAGTCAGATCTTTTTGCGGATAGACCCGGTCCGATGCATCCTGTACGGTAACACCGGTAATTTTCTGCAGCCGGTCCACCTGTTTGCCGCCTTTCCCATCAAAGACTTGGATCGGAATGAAGCGGCTGGGATCCTTCTTTTCTCCTTGTTTTAATTGTTTCTGGATAGTTTCTGGATCCCGGTTCAATGCTTTGGCCAGTTCCTGGGAAGTTTTTTTGGGTTCCAATACTTCATTGGGTACCATACCCACGGCTGTTTTCTGGGCGTTTGTAGCTAGAGGTTCTCCATTTCGGGCAGTGATTTTCCCCCGGGTTCCCGGTGGGGTTCGGAGAACACCGACCCGGTCTCCCTCTTTCATTTGCGGGAAAATCAGAGAGGGAGTCCAAGCCACGCGCCACCCTTCATCATCTTCCACCATTTTAGCTTGGTTTTTGAAGGAGAGCACTCCCACGGTGTCTGTTTCTATCCTGGAAGAGAAGGGGATGGTTTCCACTTCTTCTTCCGAGGTTTTCCCCAACTTTAGCTGAATCTCTTTTTGTTTGATGCCCTTGGCGATGGATTCGTGCTTTTTGACGAATTCCTTTTGCGTCACCTTTTGTTGTGCATCCTTACTGAGCAATTCGTACATCGAGGCATAATCGCCTTGTTCCCAATGGTTCATGTATTTTTCCAGAACCGCCTGAGGTCCAGGTCCGGAATTTCCTTGAAAGACATAGACCAGTCCTGCAATCGAGGCGATCAAGACCACGACGATCAACAGGGTGATCTTTTTGGATATGGGAAATTTGCTATTGTCCATACTAAATGAATCACCTCTTTGAAGGATGGATAAGTACCCCAACATTCTACCCTTTCTCAGGGCGGCTGTGAATCTATCTTTTGTATAAATTTGTTGTTTGTGGGTTGATTGTGAGAGAAAAGAGAAAAAAAGAAACGGGGTTTGTCCCCGCTTCTCGTCGATGAAATGGGATCAAGAAAAGACAGGCTCTTTAAATTGCGCCAACTTATCCAAAGAATCCATTTCAATGTCTTGGTGCAGACTGTTACCGTGGGCGTCCATGGTGACGATGGCAGCGAAGTTTTTCACCCGCAGATGCCACATCGCCTCTGGTACGCCGAAGTTCATAAAGTCTACCCCTTCCACGCCGGTGATGCAATCAGCATAATATTGGGCAGCTCCCCCGATCGCATTCAAATAGACGGCGCCGTGCTCTTTGAGCCCTTCCAGAGTGCGGGCTCCCATTCCGCCTTTACCGATCACAGCTCGGATCCCGAATTTCTTGATAATGTCAGCTTGATAGGGCTCTTCCCGGATACTGGTGGTGGGGCCGGCTGCTTTGACTTCCCAGCCTCTTTCCGGATGGTTCAACATGACCGGACCACAATGGTAGATCACCCCACCGCTGAGATCCACAGGCGCCTCATGGTCGATCAAATATTTGTGGAGTGCGTCGCGACCGGTATGGATAATTCCGTCCAGGATAACCACATCTCCCACGCGCAGGGAACGGATATCCTCTTCAGTGATAGGAGGCGTCAGATGCACTTCCTGGGAGGAAGAGGTCGTTTCCAAGGAAGCCGGCGCTTCAGTCGGTTCGGTGACAGTGACGGTTTCAGCTTTAGGTTCATCCTTGTAAAGCCAAGAGGTGATTTTTCCGCTGGTGGGATCCAAAGTGACTCCCTGCCGTCGGAAAGCCCAACAATTGTAGGCGACGGAAACATAGAAGCTGGCCGGGATCCGGTGCATACTGCCGATTTTGCATCCGAGCAAGGTGGTATCGCCACCGAAGCCCATGGTTCCGATGCTCAGTTGGTTGGCCTTATCCAGGATATAGTCTTCCAAGCGGGCCAGATCTGGATGAGGGTTGGTGTCATCGATTTTTCGGAACAACTGTTTTTTAGCCAGCTCGTAGCCGGTGGTGCGGTCCCCGCCGATGCCCACTCCGATAAATCCGGCGCTACATCCTTGCCCTTGGGCTTGGTAGACGCTGTGCAGGATGCACTTGCGAATCCCATCCAAGTCCCGACTGGCGCGACCCAATCCCTCCAGTTCACAAGGGAGACTGTATTGGATGTTTTTGTTTTCGCAGCCGCCGCCCTTCAAAATCAGGCGGATTTCAATTTCATCTTTTTCCCATTGTTCGTAGTGGATTACAGGGACCCCTTCCCCCAGATTATCACCGCTGTTTTCCCCACTGAGGGAATCGACGGAATTGGGGCGAAGCTTCCCGGTTTGAGTCGCTTCCACGATCGCTTCCTGGATGGCTCGCGTCAGTTCCATCTGATTGACGCCGACAGGAACATGGATATAGAAGGTGGGCATCCCGGTATCCTGACAGATCGGAGAAACCTTATCCTCTGCCATCTGGATGTTGTCGGTGATAGTGGTCAGAGCCAGTGCAGCCCGGGTGCCGGCGTTCTCTTTTTCCTTGGCTCGAGCGATGGCATGACGTGCATCCGGGGGTAGGTTGGTAGAGGTTTCCGTGATCAGTTGAAGAAGAGATTCTTTAAGTTCACGCATCAGACAAACTCCTTTGTGAGAAATCGGTTTTTTGTCCGAAGGATTGATCTCATAATCCCTTTACCAAAACAAGGTCGGACGGAGGAGGGACGAATTCTTTTTTAAGTCGGAATCCTGAGGCCTCCTGCTTAAATCATCATAACACACCCGAAAAAGGAAAAAGCGCCCCCTCGGGTGATTTTCCCTTCAGGGCGCATGCATTTAAGTTGTCTAAGAAAGACTACCACCCAATTTGCATCACAGCTCTGACCTGGAAGTGGGGTGAAATCAAGGGGGAGGGAGTGTGGGGTTTCGCATGGAGTGACTTGGGTGGTGCCACTCCCCCCATTCCGCCCCTCTTCAAACGCAGTAAATCACAACGCTCCTAAATACTTGGCTCTCCCGTTCCCCGCCGGGCGGTTTTGACAAATCGCTGTTCTGCTTCTACGACTCCACAAACTCCGCACTGAACCCGTAACTCTTCTCCCCGGTACGGAGCTTGTAACGGGTCGGAAGCGTCCACCTCTACAACGATTTCCCCGGTTTGCGGATCTTTTTTCACGGGGCGTACCTGTTGCAGGATCAGATTAAACCGGGTGCGATTGGTACCGCATGCAGGGCAAAGATAGGGATTTTCCATTTTTGACCGTCCACCTCCCGGGATTATTGTTTCCCGGGCCGGTTCCTATATACGAGCAGGGGTGAAGGTCGGGGGAGAAGAGACCCCCTCACTTTCTTTCTAGTACCTATGCTTCCGGAGGTTTTGAAGTCGATTCCGTCAGGGAGCGGTATTTCTCTTGGAGTTGAAGAAAATGGTCTCGGATTTGGGATTTGGACCAGCCTCGATCCGTGAGCAGGAGCAAATGATCCAGCCACAAGGGAGACCAGGATAAATTGAGTGCGGATTGGGTGAAAGCGTGGGCAGCGATCTCCCTCAATCGATGGATTCGACTGCGAAAAACCAAGGGACCCCATCGCTTTTTTTCCACTTTGGGCAGACGGTGATCGGTGCGGCCGAGGCTGGAGGACTCCAAGTGATGAAACCATTCATGATACAGGTGCAGGGCGATCAGGTCATCTGGATGGATCAGGTATCCTGATTGGCGGAAAAACTGTTTCAATTGCTTCAGAGAGGGTTTGTAAATTTCAATGGTGGGTGGTTTCCGGCGATATTGAGCACGGATCCAACTGGAAGAGTTCTGCCCTTTCTGCTCCATAAAGCGGATTCGGACACCGGATTGGATTACCCGGTTGATCAAAGGGGCCAAGTCTCCCTCATACTGTTCTCCCCTGGCGGCATTTTTTCCAAAGGAGATCGCTTCCTCCAGATAGTGAGTCACCCTGTCTTCAGGGAGCAGGGGATACGTCTCATCCTGTTCCAACTCAGTCAGGGCAAGAACAGTAGGTGACAGGGTCGGCCAGTTGTTTTCCAGCGGAATTTGATGTAACCTGTCTTCCCTCTGCCGGTGCCTCTCGGATGGGCCCGGTCCGCGGGACTCGATTCGAACCGTTTTTCCATCCCCCCTCTGTGGCGAATGCGGTCGAAGGCCGGAGATCCATGTCCATCTCCACTTCTCCCGTTTTTTGATTGCTAT
>CAUGKZ010000025.1 GCA_959600065.1 uncultured Kroppenstedtia sp.
GAGCTGGTGCAGAAACACATAACCCGTGGCGACGACGATCGGCAGTCCGAAACAGAACATCAACCAATAACCCACCCAACGTTTCACAGTCACCACCTCCGGCAGGGTTCTACTCCCAGCTATATCAGTTATCTCTGGCATGTTGATTCGCCCTATTTTAGGTAGGAAAACGTCGGCATGGTGGGACGGTGAAGAGTCTTTGCGCTCTTTGCAAAAGATCGTAGCCGTCCCATCATGCCCGTCCCCTCAAGGGATAATTTGTGATGGGAGGCAATGGGAAGAGCGAAAGGGTCGTTTTCGTTCCCATCATCCACTTGATGATTCATCAACAGCCCTGGTTACCTATATTTTATTTTATTATTTTAATTTTTCAAGATATACTGCCGACATTTTTCTATTTACAGGAAAGTTTCATAGTTTAAATCTTCCTTTTCTTTTTGTCGAAAATAAATTTTTCACTAGCGAATCCTCAGGGATCAGGGGATTTTTTGGCGGAAAATGAATCTCGAGGCACAAAAAAAGGTGCCATACGGCACCAGTCACAGCTGTGATAGCCATTTCGGGATGGCGATCCCGTCGAGCACCCACCAAAGCAAAAAAGGAGCGATCGCCAAAAGCGGGGAGATACCCAATCCTGGCAACAGATAGAAAAACAGACCCAAGGAAAGAAACAGGAGCCCGATCACCCCCATCGCAAAACCGGAATTCTGTCTTCCAAGATAAAATCGGTGTCCTCCCAACACCCCGAGAAGCAACCAGAGGGCATAGGCAGTGATCCACCTCTCCCGCGGACTCTTAGCGGGAATTTCAGTTGGGGTCTCTTTTGGCCTAGAATGATTCTTCTTCACCTTGATCCACATCCTATACTTCACTGCTGATGATCAGCGTGCCTCAACAGGACAGGTGAGCTTCTGTCCCGCACCGGGTCTCACTTCGTCTCTACCGGTTTGCCGTCGGTAGTTTCCACAACAAATTTCTTGTCATCCAGATCGCCCTTCTTCAATGAGATATACTCATGGGCAGGCTTGTCATCATCCTCTTCTTCCAGCTTCACCACGATTTTCACGACATCGGGTTTGACCACCTGCAGTTTTTTAACCTTCAGAGAGTATTTATCATACTTGGGAGAGGAGGCCTGAACCAGCAACATATCATTCGATTCCCAACTGTTGTTGTCCAGCTCACCAGGGTGCTTTTCTTTATTGTAAAGCCAGATCCCGCCATGTTCCTCTGGATCAGGCGCACCCATGAACCAGTTGATGTGCTGGAACTCCACTTCCTCAAAGGTCTCACTGGGTTCCACCGCATCGACCTTTTCTTCTTTTGGTTTCTTCTCCTTTTCTTCTTTGTCATCCACAAGCAACCCACAACCTGAAGAGAAGACCCACAAAACAGAAAAAACAAGTAAAATTGCAAAGCGCTTCATGCCCGACATACCTCCAATGGTTCGTTGGGTGATGTACATTCCCCGGTTGGAGAACTTTTCGGGACAGGAGTCAGCACCTTCTCCCGAAGGTTTCGTCCAAAGCCTTGTCCATTCCACTTGTTGAATTATAGCACAAAAACCCACGGGAATTCCCGTGGGTAGACAGATCTTTGATGAGTGTTTACACTACAAAGCGTTCCGCTTCCAGCACCCGTTTGGCAATGGCCCGCTTCAATTTCACTTCGTTAATCGGCTCAAAACGGATCAACTTTTTCAAAATCGACACCTGGGTCCGCAAGACGTCCCCTTCTTCCATGGAAGTAAGACTGTGCTTCGCCTTCTGCTCCACCCGTGGGAAAGCCTCATACACATAGGCGGCGGTCAGGTCGATCTTGGCTTGGGCTTGATCGACTCCTACTTTTTCCAACGCCTTTTTGGCCCGCAGATAAGCGCTCTCCATGGCGAAGATTTCAATGGCGATATCTGCTATGTCCCGCAGGATCTCCTGCTCCTTCTCCAGCTCCGTCTGGTATTTCTCCACAGCCAGACCGGCAACCATCAGGAAGATCCTCTTAGCATTTTCGATCATTTTTGCTTCTTCCTCCAGCGGAGCCGGTTCTTCTTCCGAGAGGGTGGGCATCAGCATCATCAGCTCTTCCTGAAGAGCAGCAGCTTTCTCCATGAAGGGGAGTTCCCCTTTCATAGTTTTCCGCATCAGGGTGGAGGGGATCAAGAAGCGGTTGATTTCGTTGGTCCCTTCAAAAATCCGGTTAATACGGGCGTCACGGTACATGTTCTCAATTTCATACTCCTGCATAAACCCGTAACCACCGTGGATCTGGACCCCTTCATCCACCACATAGTCTAACACTTCGGAGCCGAAGATTTTGGCCACGGAACATTCCAGGGCGTATTCGGCGATCGCCTTGGCAGCTTCAGCCCCCTCCGCCTGTTCCAAATGGGACAGACCCTTTTCCAAGAATCCGGCCAGACGGTAGATCACGCTTTCCAGAGCGTAGGTCTTGGCGGACATGGTGGCCAACTTTTCTTGAATCAGCGGGAATTGGGCGATCGGGGTTTTAAACTGCTTCCGCTCATTGGCGTACTTGGCGGAAATCTCGATCGCACGCTTGGAAGAACCGACACAACCGACTCCTAGCTTGTAACGTCCGATATTCAAAATGTTGAAAGCGATCCGATGCCCTTTGCCCACTTCACCTAACACATTTTCCACGGGTACCTGAGCATCTTCCAAGATCAAAGTCCGGGTAGAGGAACCTTTGATCCCCATCTTCTTCTCTTCCGGTCCTGTGGAGACACCCGGGAATTCCTTCTCGACGATGAAAGCGCTGAATTTCTCCCCATCCACTTTGGCATAGACCACAAAGATGTCGGCAAAAGCGGAGTTGGTGATCCACTGCTTTTCACCGTTCAGAATATAATGCTTGCCGTCATCGGAAAGTTTGGCCACGGTTTTGGCACCGAGGGCATCGGAACCTGAACCCGGTTCCGTCAGAGCGTAGGCGGCAAACTTCTCACCAGAGGCCAACGGAGGCAGATATTTTTTCTTCTGTTCATCATTGCCGAAGAAGACGATCGGCAGAGTTCCGATCCCGACATGGGCCCCGTGACTGAGTCCGAAGGAACGGGCGGGTGCGATTTTTTCGGTAATCAAGGTGGAGCTGACTTTATCCAGACCTAGACCACCATAGTTCTCCGGTACATCCGCCCCCAAAAGACCCAATTCCCCAGCCTGTTTCAAGAGGCGAACCGAGTGATCGAAGTTGTGATTCTCGATCTCATCCAGGACAGGCAAGACATTCTCCATGGCAAAGTCTTCAGTGGTTTTGGCAATCATCTTATGCTCTTCACTGAATTCTTCCGGGGTGTAAACATCCTCGAGGCTGTGCTCCTCTAGGAGGTAGCTGCCTCCTTTGGTGATGGTTTTTTCCGCCATCTCCGATTCCTCCTAACAAAGTATGTGATAGGCCGGTCAGGGGACCTGAGTTCACGGGCCCCGCCTTCCCCGCACTTTCTGTTTACGGGTAGTTTAGTTCACCATTTCAAATACACCCGCTGCACCCATGCCACCACCGATACACATGGTGACCAAGCCGTACTTCCCGTTACGACGTTTCAGTTCGTTCAGGATACTGACCGTCAGCTTGGCACCCGAGCATCCCAAGGGGTGACCTAAAGCGATCGCCCCACCGTTGACATTGACGATGTCGGGGTTCATTTCCAGGTGGCGCATCACTTGGATGGATTGGGAAGCGAAAGCCTCATTCAATTCGATCAGATCGATTTGGTCCAGTGTGAGACCCGCTTTCTCCAGCGCCTTCGGCACAGCGACGATCGGACCGATCCCCATCACATCGGGATCGACGCCACCGACGCAGAAGGAGCGGAAAACTGCGATGGGCTGGATTCCCAAGGATTCTGCTTTTTCTCGGGACATGACGATCACTCCAGCGGCACCGTCGCTGGTCTGGGAGGAATTCCCGGCCGTGACGGATCCACCGACGCGGAAAGCGGGTCTCAGCTTGCCCAACACGTCCAGGGAAGTATCCCGACGCGGCCCCTCATCAGTGTCAAAGACAAACTCTTCTTCATGAAGCTGATGATCGGGGCCCACCACACGATTTTTCACCGTCACAGGAACGATCTCATCCTTGAATCGCCCCTCGTCAATGGCTTGGATCGCCCGTTGATGGCTCCGCAGGGCAAAGGCATCTTGATCCTCCCGGGAAACTCCGTAACGGCTAGCCACTTCTTCCGCCGTGTGTCCCATGGACATATAGATTTCCGGTGCATGGTCCATCAGGTGGGGGTTGGGAGCCGGTTTGTACCCCCCCATGGGCACCACGCTCATGCTCTCCACACCACCGGCGATGAGGGTGTCGGCAAAACCGGTCATGATATGTTGAGCGGCGATGGCAATCGACTGCAATCCCGAGGAGCAAAACCGATTGACGGTGAGGCCCGCTGCGGTGTTGGGAAGTCCCGCCCGAGTAGCGATCACCCGCGCCACGTTCATACCCTGTTCCCCTTCGGGGAAGGAGCAACCCATGATCACGTCTTCCACTTCCTGCGGGTCCAACTGCGGCACCCGCTTCATCAGATCCTGAACTACCCACGCACCCAGATCATCGGGGCGTGTATCCTTCAACGAGCCACGGTTCGCCTTCCCCACAGCGGTCCGCGCCGCGGCAACGATGACTGCTTCGCGCATACTCCTCTCCTCCTTCACAAGGTTGGGTGCCCCTGAAAGCATGGTGATCGTCGGAAGCGAGAAAGGGTTTCCAGGAAGAACTCGCTTTCATATCATCGATCCTTCATGTGAAACCCCGTTTCTCCCTCTGATCACAACACTTCTTCGGCCCATCAATTTCTGAGGGGCTTGTTCTTGGTCAGCATGTGCATCATCCGTTGTTGGGACTTGGGTTCGCCCGCTAGACTGAGGAACGCTTCCCGCTCGATGTCCAGGAGGTATTGCTCATCCACCAAGGTTCCTTCCGGCACTGTACCACCGGCCAGGACATAGGCCAATTTGGTCGCAATCTTGTAGTCATGCTCACTGATATAACCGGACTGGAACATTCCGTAGGCACCCAGGCGCAAGGTGTTGTAGCCCGTCTCCCCCACTACCGGAATCTGCTTCGGTTGCGGCGGGCGGTAACCCGTAGCATCTAGGGCGAGCACCTGCTGCTTGGCATCATAGAGAAGGTGATCCCCGTTCATGGTGATCCCGTCTTCCCTGCGCAGGAACTTGTAATCCCGAGCCTCCACAGCACTGGTGGATACCTTAGCCATGGCGATTGTCTCAAACACATGGTTGACCAGTGGCTGCAAGGCGATGCGATCCTTGGGATCCACACCATCCATCCAGCGCAGGAGCAACTCTTTGTTACCGCCACCGCCGGGGATCAGACCGACACCGGTTTCCACCAACCCCATGTACAGCTCAGAAGACGCCTGGATCCGGTCACAGGGGAGGGAGACTTCTACCCCACCGCCGAGTGCCATGTTGAAGGGAGCAGACACCACCGGCTTATCCAAGTAACGCAAAGATCCCATCGTGGTCTGAAACTGCCGGACCATCAGGTCCAACTCCGGCCAGTTTTGATCTTGGGCCTCCATCAGGATCAGCATCAAGTTGGCTCCGACACAAAAAGTGCTTCCTTGGTTGCCGATCACTAAACCGCGGTAGTTCTCCGATACTTCCTTCGTCGCCGTGTGGATCATCTGAATGATATCTGTCGCAATCGCGTTTTTCGGCGAGTGAAACTCCAGCAACGCCACATCATCCCCGATATCGATCAGACTGGCACCTTTGTTGCCTTTGATCAACTTTCCCTGTTCTTTCAATTTGGCCAGATTGATCACTTGGGGGTGTTCTTCCACTGGAGTAAACTGACCTCCGAGATGGAACACCCGGTCTTCTTCTGGGCTTTTCTCATAGAAGGTCTTAGCACCTGAGGCGAGCAACTCCTCCACCAACGGTGGAATGGTCTCCCCTTCTTCTTTCATGCGGGCCACCGATTTTTCCACACCAATCGCATCCCAGAACTCAAAGGGACCCAGATCCCAGTTGAAGCCCCAGCGCATCGCTCGATCAACACTGACGATATCGTCGGCGATTTCAGGGATGCGTTCCGCCGAATAGAGCAATACTTTTTTGGAAATATACCAGGCCAGGCGCCCCGCTGGATCATCGGCATAGACCAGCGCCCGCAGTTGCTCTTTCACCGTTTTGGCCCGTTTGGACAGTTCCAGAGAGGGCGCTTTCAACTTTTTGCGTGGACGGTATTCCTTGGTTTCGGGGTCCAAGACCAGGATCTCTTTCCCTTTTTCCGTCTTCACCCGCTTGAAGAAACCCTGGCCGCTCTTGGCGCCAAGCCAGCCCTGGCTTACCATCTCTTTGAGCAATTCAGGTACTTCAAAAGCCTTCTTCTCTTCCGCATCTGTCACATTTTCACGCACATTGTCAGAAACGTGGACAAAGGTATCCAGACCGACCAGATCCAAAGTGCGGAAAGTGGCACTCTTCGGCCGCTTCATCGCCCGTCCGGTCACTGTGTCTACCTCATCGGGACCCAGTCCCTCTGCCAGCATCTTCTGGAAAGTAACCTGCAGACCATAGACACCGATCCGGTTGGCGATGAAGTTGGGAGTATCCTTGGCCATCACCACACCTTTACCCAACACGGACTCAGCAAACGCTTTCATTCCACGGATAATCGCCGTATCCGTCGCCTCTGTCGGGATGATTTCTAACAGCTTCATATAGCGCGGTGGATTGAAAAAGTGAGTACCGAGGAAGTGGGAGCGGAATTCCTCGGAACGGCCCGCCACCATCTCCCGGATGGAGATCCCAGAGGTATTAGAACTGACGATGATTCCCGGTTTCCAAACTTTTTCCACATTGGCAAACAGGCTTTGTTTGATGTTGAGATTCTCTACAATCGCTTCAATCACCCAGTCGACTTCCCCCAGTTTTTGAAGGTCGTCCTCCAGGTTGCCCGTTTCGATGAGATCAGCCACTTTTTTGTGGAAGAGCGGGCTCGGTTTTTCTTTAAACAACCGATCTTTTCCCATTTGGGCGATCCGGTTGCGCACCACCCGATCTTCCAGGGTGAGTCCCTTCGCCTTCTCTTTCTCCGTCAACTCTTTGGGTACGATGTCCAGAAGGACCGTACGAATCCCCGCATTGGCCAAGTGCCCCGCAATAGCGGCACCCATGACACCGGCGCCGATCACGGCCGCTTTCTTGATTCTCGTCAAGAGTCCTCCTCCTCTCAGTTGGACCCCATGATCCGTCCAGGGGTTGAATGAACAATCATTCATTATGTGGCTAGAAAAAAACCTCTCCATTCAGATTGGACAGGTGGCGTCCGACGGCACTCTGATTTCAACTTTTCCGCCGACAGGCTCGTTAAGCCCAAAGTTGGAAGGGAATAGCCTTCAGTTCTTATTATTGACCCGATGAGCTTCGGAGTCAAGAGTTTATCGTCAATTTTTTCGATTTGCAAGAAAGCGGGAAAACAGAGAAAAGCGGGCACAACGATGCCCGCTCGCCTCCTTATTTGTAAAAATTGGCGTTGATCTGGATATACTCCTTCTCTTTTTCCGGAACCATTTCTTCTTCAAAAATGGCTTCCACTGGGCAAACCGGTTCACACGCCCCACATTCAATACAGGTATCCGGATCGATGTAATACATCACGTCATCCCCATCGATGCAGTCCACCGGGCAAACTTCCACACATTCAGCCGCTTTTTCGTCCTTACAAGCAGAAGTGATCACAAAGGCCAAAATAGATTGCCTCCTTTTCCTGATTCAAGGTAGTCGGTTACTATTTGTAATGTTCCGTTCTCCCCGAGGCGAGGGGATTGTAGCGGATCATCGATGCCTACTGGCAGACGAAGTTACTCACCTTGTTATTCCCCACTGACTCTCGATCTTAACCCGTTTTTTGTCTGGGTTCCTGTTCCTTCCCCACTGACTCTGGACGCCATTGCATCAGAACTAGAGAAGAGAGGAGCAGTCCGGCTCCGACCCATCCGGCAAGGGTTAAGCGCTCACCGAGAAAAACGAGAGCCAGCAAGGCCGCGGTCAAAGGTTCCAACAAGGCCACCACTGCTGCCCGGGTCGCCGTCGACCGGCGCAAACCGTGCATATAAAAGAGATAGGCGACAGCTGTAGGGATGACACCTAAATAACAGAGGAGCAACCATGCCTCCTTCGAAGGCTCCGGCAACCGGATCACTGGTGACAACAGCAACGCCCCCAGACTGAAGGCTACCGCCAACACTCGGAAAGGGGGAGCATCCGCCAGCAGATGCTTTCCTACTAAAGTATAACCTCCATAACATAACGCCGCAAATAAAGCGAGGGCATTGCCAGTCATCAGACGAGAATCTGTCAGCCCTGCCAGGCCTTCCGCTCCGAGCAGAAGCACCGTTCCCGCCAGCCCCACCGCCAAAGCGACGAGAGTGGAAATACTCAGCTGTTCCTTCAACAGAGCCCGGGCCAGGATGGCCACCACCAGGGGAGCTGTACAAACCGTCAGCATCGTGGCTGTGGATACCAGTGTTCGATCCACAGCGGAAAAATAACCTACCTGGTAGCCGGCCACAGCGAGTCCGAACACCCACATCCATCCCCACTTCCACCGACTCTTCACCGGGGCCTGCTGGCTCCTGCTTTCCCAGATCGCCGCCAGGATAAGTACAGGGGCGCTGATCGCCAGACGCCAAGCACCAATCACCAGCGGATCCATCCCATGGCGTGTGATCAGCACCTTTCCCGCCAGTCCCGCCGTCCCCCACAGAAACGCTCCCAGACCGATCCATCCCAAACCATGTCGCATCCCGATCCCTCCTTCATGATCCGGACGGGATGCGCGAATCCTCCAGCTAAGTTTTGAGGTCTCGCCCCGTCCGTTTTCAGCCTCCGTATCCTTTGGTCCGGATTCGGCAGGGCGGGGGAAGCACATTTTTCAGAAGCATCTCCGCTCACCTCCTTTGCCAGGAGCGTAAATCTTTCCAATTCAGTTCCAATTGTACCAAAGTTCAGATCTCGGCGCGAGAAGGGACATCTTCTTCTCTTCAAGTTGAAAAAGCCGCGTCCAGCCCTTTTCCGGGATATGTACGAACATACTTATTTGCCATTTAATAAAATCCACTGTATCAAAAAATCTCTCTTCAAACCAACCATGGAATCCTCTCCCTTATTGTATAAATAGATTAGCCGCAAATCAGGCTTTGCGCCTTCCTGCGGCTGTAGAAGGGAGTAAAATTTCTTCTTTCTGTCACCGATCAGCGGCTCTTTCTTTAGAAGTGCGGCAGGGTCGGGGGTTCTTTTGATCTCCTCAATGGCTCTGTTAATGGCTGCAAGTGCTGCTTCAGGATAGATGGCTTCTTTTTGGATATGAAGGAGGTCAAAGCGAAAACCTCCCCTATGAAAGGTCGGTTTTTACTCTCACGCCGATTGGTCCCGACGGATGAAGTGGAGCCAGCCGCCGATTCCGGCGACAAGAAAGCCGATCCCAACGACCATAACCAAGGTTTCTGTGTGAACAACCAGATAGCCATTCCCCGTCGGCATCATCGCCAGCATCGGTTGCGCCCAGGGGTAAAATGGGCCCAATTCCTTCGATTGAACGGCTAAAATCGTCGGCAGAGACAGCGCAATGTTGATCGCCAGGGGAACCCCGAAGCTCCTCCATAAAAAGGAGACCCACAACTGTAGAGCCGCCAGAGGTAGCACCGCCACCCAGCCGGCAAAAGCACTTTTGAGCAGAACTCCCCAGGAAACAGTGTCCTGGAGATCGTTCCACCAGATGCCCATCCTATAGAAAATAAGTAGCATCACTTGGCTGGCAGCGGCAAATCCCGCTAGCAGAAAAGCCTTGGCCAGATACACCTGGGTACGGGAGACCGGCTGAACCAACAGATGCTTCCACCCGCCGCCCACATGTTCATAACGGCAGATCAGGGCGGCAAACACCCCGGTCAAGACAGGATAAAACATCCAACCATATTGCTGAACGGTCATGGAGTACATCCATAACCACTGATCCGCCCCGGAAGGATTCATCTCCAGGGATTGACTTCCAGCCCAAACGGCCAGGAAGGGTCCCGGCAACAGCAGAATCCACAGCAACCACTTTTGAAGTTTCAACCACTCTCCAGTAAGCAAGCGAAGCAGCTCTTTCATCCGGCCTCCACCTCCCGACGGGAAAAATGCAGCCCGCCCAGGATCAGGAGGAGAATACCCACTCCGATCCCCGCCGGTACCCAAACCGCCGGGTCGTTCCCCTCCTGGGCAATCTGGGCCGGAAGCGAATTCCCCGGATACGCCCAGGGCATCCAGGCCGGAAGCATCCTGTTAAACAAGGAGCCGACCACGCCGATAAATACCGGGAGCGCCTGATTGCGGATCACCACTGACAGCCACAGCTGCAACATCGCCACTGGCAACACCGCCAACACTGGATAAAGCCCGCCTTTCAAAAAGGAGCCCCAGGGAATCTCCTTCCCCAATTCAAACCAGATCCACAACAAAGCAAAGGCCGGCACCATTAAGATCCCTGCAAGCAGCAACCAACCGGTCATTTGAATCCCTTTGCCCAGATAGATCCGAAAACGGGACAGAGGCAAGGTCAAGAGATGTTTCCAGGCGGAAGCTTGATGTTCCACCCCCACCATCAAGGAAGCCAGTAACGTCGATCCTAGGAGCAATGCCAGAGGAAGTAAAGCAGAAACCTCCTT
>CAUGKZ010000026.1 GCA_959600065.1 uncultured Kroppenstedtia sp.
CAAAAGCGTTCCGCAAGAAAAAAAAGATCAAAGAGGCGGCTCTTTTCTACAGCCAGGAGGTGGCTCCTCTGCAGAGAGAGCTACGCCCGGCGCAGCAGGCCCGTCATCTGGAGGCGGTAGATGATTTGTGGAAACGTCTGCAGGAATCTTTGAGACAGCACCGACTCTTGGTGAAACGGGCTCGGTTCGTGGACTGGCAATGAATCCAGCCAGGGATGGGGAAGAAACAAGGCAAAAGTGATAGAACATGGAATTCGGAGGTGGAAAGAGCGGTGGGACTCTTTCGCTCCTTTGCGGATTTGGAGCTGTCAACTGGGAGAGTGGATGAGGTAATGAATCGATTGGATCGGATCCAGGGTGGATTCTGGGGAAAGAGCAGGCCCGACAGCTACTGAACCAACTGATGGAGCGCGTGGATTAACACCTGCACTGCAGGGCTCCAAATCGGGATTTTCCACCTAACAAAAAAACGGTCCCTTCCGCAAAAAGGGGCCGTTTTTTCTGTTGTTTATTGTTTATTACCGGAAGGGCAAGCGATCGGTTCGCCAGATCATTTTGCCCAGCACGTGGTCGATTGGGACCGGGCCGATCTCTCGGCTGTCTCTGCTGTTATCTCGGTTGTCCCCCATGACAAAGACATGGTTTTCAGGGATTTTATATTTGGTTTGGTGATAGGGATCCGTTGTATCGTCCAGGGTATAGGACTCTTCCAGCAATTCATTGTTACGATACACCCGGTTGTCTTTGAATTCCAGGATATCTCCCGGCTTTCCAACTACCCGTTTCAGCCAGCGGCTGTCGGTTTGCTCTTTTCCTGTGAGCAACCGGTAGAGAGAGGCTTCCTTCAATTCTCGGACCAGAGTACGTTTCTCCTCGATCTGGCTGTCGATGACCACGATATCCTCGTATTCGGGAGTTTGGTTTAAAGTATGGGGGATTTTAGATACAAAGATATAGTTCTTGTCCTGAAGTGTCGGCTCCATGGATTGACCGTGAACTTCCGCCGGTTCGATCAAGAAGGTGGTGATCAACAGGGCGAGAACGGCGGCCACGGCGATGGAGAGTATCCATTGAAATAGAGTTAGAATCGGTTTCATCGTGTTTTTCCTCCATATGGGAACCAGCTCTTTGCAAAAGGGGAAGGGGATATCTGTGATCAAGTTCGTTCAAGGATATTTATCATAGTAACATATCCAGAGCATCAACTGATCTCGGTTTCCAGATCTGCTACCCGTTTTTCTACGTATTTCACATCTTTACGTCCATAAAAAGTCTCCGCTTTTTCAAGGATGCAGGTCGTGTTGTATTCGGGAATTCCTGCGTATTCTTCATAGACCCCTTTGGGGATGAGGATATTTCCCTCTGGCCAGTGCACCTCCAAGTTGCCGGAGCGGATCGGGGCAAAGCGTGCCTTACCGTGAAAGCGTCCGTGCTGGTTATACAGGACGATCGCGTCCCCTTCTTCGATGAAGAGCTTCGCAGCATCTTCCTGATGGATCAGTACATCCAAACGATCTGCGTTATTAAAGGGATCGGTCTCACTGTAGATCATGGAGTTAAATTGTTTGCCCCGTCGGGTGGTGATCCGGAAGTGCCCTTCCGTTTCTCGATGTTCTGGCAGTTCTATAGGAAGAAGGTTGCCCCTGCCATCCGGGGTGGGACAGACCCCTCCTTCACACAACCAAGCCCCTCCCCATTGGAACACATCCCCCTGTTTCTGCAGATGCTGGATTCCGTCGTAGTCCGGTGCGGCCTGGGCGATCTCTTCCCGGATCTGTTGCGCATTTTCCAGGCGGAGACGCTCTTTGGCCTCGGGCTTGACCCGTGCCGCCAAGTCGAGGTAGATTTGCCACTCGGGGCGGGCTTCTTCGATCCGAGGCCCCTCGATTTCCGGGGAGAAATAGACCATTCTCTCCGTAGAAGTAGAGGTGCAACCTCCAGGTTGCTCATACCGGGTCATCGCCGGCAAGACAATCACCGCTTCTCTAGCGTCCAGCAAAGTGGAGGTATTGAAGATAATGTCCTGGTGTACCCGAACATCCAGCTCCGTCAGGCTACGGCGAACGAAGTCCGGATCAGGCATGGTTTCCAAAAAGTTGCCGCCGGAGAGGTAGTAAAGACGGGTCTTCTGCTCGTGATCCTCAGGAAGGAGGGCGTTCTCCAGGGTGATACCGACGATATCCCCCTGCCAACGGGGGATTTCAAAGTCCCACACCTTTTCCAACCGTTGCAGGTTGGTCTCGTCAAAGCCACCCCCAGGTAAGCTGAAGGGGTCGGCCCCCATTTCACCGGAACCTTGAACGCCGGAGTGTCCCCGGATGGGCATGACACCGCAATGTTCCCGGCCGAGAAACCCGCGGAGCAGAGCGAGATTGGCTACCTGGGAAATATTATCTGTACCGAAACGATGTTGGGTCAGCCCCATGGACCACACGAAAACAGCGGATTGCGCCCCGGCGAGAAGTTCAGCGAACTCTTGCATCCGTTCTCGACTGAGCCCTGAGGAACGCTCCAGCTCCGCCCAATCGGTTTTTTCGATGTGTTCTTTCAGGGATTGATAGCCGTGGGTGTGTGCCTGAACAAAGGAATGGTTGATAGCAGAACCGGGGTTCTGCTCCTCCATTTCAAACCAGTGCTTCATCACTCCGTTCATAAAGGCGATATCTCCGCCGATGTTCACCTGGTAAAAATCGTCGGCGATCCGGGTGCCAAACAGGGCGGAATCTGGTATGGAGGGAACCCAGTAGGCATCCATCGACGGTTCATGATAGGGATTGATGACGATAATCTTGGTTCCTTTGCGCTTGGCGGCGTACATATATTTGGTGGAGACGGGCTGGTTGTTGGCGGCGACTGATCCCCAGAAGACAAGAACGTCTGTTCCGATCCAATCCTTGTAGTTGCAACTGGAGGCTCCGATTCCGAGGGAGCGTTTCAGAGCGGTTTTGGATGGAGAGTGGCAGATTCGCGAAGCATTATCGATATGATTGGTACCCAGAAAACGCGCTACCTTGGCGGCGGTGTAGTAAGTTTCGTTGGCGATTCCCCGGGACGTCAGATAAAAGGCAAACTGTCGGGGGCCCAATTTTTTCATTTTTTCCGCGACCCGATCTAAGGCTTCATCCCAGGAAATGCGCCGGAATTTGCGATCTCCGGGTTCCCGGAGCAAGGGATAGGGGATCCGCCCCAGATTACGAAGCTCTTCGCTACTCAGTTTGCGCAGTTCATCGATGTCTTGGTGAAGAATTTCCGGTTTCATCGCCGGCATCGTATTGAGGCGCAGGACATTGAGGCGGGTGGTGCACAGATGAGGTCCGGTCAAGGTCTGATCCTTTAGACCAGCCACACCCAATGCACAACCGTCACAGACCCCCTGGGTCAGGATCCGGTAGGCATAGGGCAGATTGTCCCGGTTCTTCCAAACGACTTTCATCGTGTCCCGGATATGCCGGGGTTTTGTCTTCTCCATCCCGAAGGGAACGTAGCTTACCCAATGGTTGGGGTCCGGTATTTTAGGAAGGGAGACAGGACCGGTGTGTCGGGTTTTTCCCATGATGAGTCCTCCTTGCATGATCCATTTCACCTAAAAGGAATGCCCCTTCAGGCTGTGAAGGGGTACAGAAATTTTAGATAACACACTCATATGGTAGCATGAGACCCGGATCCTCACAAGGCGGAGAAAGCGCGATATCACAACGTATTTTTTTACTTTTTTGCGAATTCGCCCCTTTATGGATGCGATGTTTATTCAATGCAACCGCCTTTTTTTCAGGTGTGTGGATGATCTGGATTTCAGGTGGGGAAGTCGCGTTCGACCCATTAAAGTAAACAATTCATTTTAAGATCATCAGGAGAGAAGTGGCCTATCCATTTTCGCTTCCGCATAAAAATAACTTGATAAAGGGAGAGGATGCTGGTTCATATGGAGGGAATATTGCAATTATTGGTTCAGTTCTTTTGCTATGATGGGGAAAAGGGTTCCTAAGATCGGCGTCCGAGGAGGTGGGGAAATGACGAGTGAGGCTTTGGTGACCAGCCCCTTTGGTGTGGGGGCAGTCATCACATCTCTTATCGCCTTATCTTTTTGGCTGGATCGTCGGTTCAGATTTTTTTCCTGGTTAGGTACGGCGATTTTGGTGATCACCGGAGGGGCTGTCCTAGTGAATCTGGGGGTGATCCCTTCCTCTGTGGGGGAAGAAGAACTGAATCCTGTCTATATTTTTTCAGGGGACTACGGAGTTCCTTTGGCGATCGTGTTGCTCCTGTTAGCGACGGATTTTGGCCAGGTTCGCTCTTTGGGCAGGTCGGCGTTGGTAGCCTTTGCGTTGGGAGTGGTGGGGACGGCTGTCGGTGCAGTAGTGGGGGTTTGGTTGACTGCAGGAGGGATCGGCGGAGAAGCGTGGAAATTGGGCGGTCAGTTTGCCGCCAGCTATATCGGCGGAGGGATCAACTACGCCGCTGTTGGCAATGCCTTGGGAACCTCGGAAACGATGTATGCGACTGGAGCCGCAGCAGATAACATCATGACGAATATATGGATGGTGATGACGGCGATCCTACCGGTGATTCTGGTTCGTTGGTATCCTAGTATTCGCACCCGGTCCGCTCCAGTGGCGAAACGTCGAGAAACTTCATTTTGGAACCGGGGGGAATGGGGAATTCAGGATTTGGTCCTTCTGTTGGCCATCTCCTTTACAGTGGTGGCGGTGGCGGAAGCGATCACTCTCTGGATGGATAGATGGATCGGTTTGGAGATTCCGTCGGTAGTCTGGTATACCACCTTGGCTTTGCTGTTGGCGGTTTTCACTCCGGTAAAGCGGTTAAAAGGTGGGGAAGAAGTGGGCAACTTCATCCTTCATTTTTTCTTCGCCACAATGGGGGCAGGCACAATCCTGGGCACGCTGGTGGACAAAGGGCCGGTGGTGTTCCTGTTTATTTCGATTGTGGTTGGAATTCACGGCCTCATCATTTTTGGAATGGGGCGGATTTTCAAGGTGGAAGTGGAGATGTTGGCGGTAGCTAGCCAGGCTTGTGTAGGTGGCCCATCCACAGCCCTTGCCCTGGCCAGTTCCAAAGGATGGACTACTCTAGTCACCCCTGCCGTTTTGTTGGGGGTGCTAGGGTATGCGATTGGAAATTATGTCGGGATCTTCATGGGGCAGTGGATGCACTGGATATTGACAGGAGGATAAATGTTCAAAAAGCCGACTTCCCGGTCGGCTTTTTCCAGCTTCCATCGGAGTGGAGAAAAAGGCGGCCCTGATCATCCGGGATGGTTTTCGATCTAAAACCATGAGTATACTTCCTACGACGAACCACAATCTTGTATGATAAAGAGCGAGTAAAAACTCCTCTGAAAATATGGCGAATCACAGGGCTGTTGATTAACCATAAGTGGATGATGGAAAGAGGGAAAGGATCCTTTCCCTCTTTCCATTGCCCCCATCGTAAAATATGGCTTAAGGGGACAGAGATGGTGGGAGAGCTATGATCTCTTGCAAAGAGCGCAAAAGCTCTTCACCGTCCCACCATCCCCACCTGATTTCCTGCCTAAAATATTATGAATCAACACGCCTGCCCTGTATCGATTTAACAGCGAGAAAGGACGATATGATGTTGTCAAATTCGCTCAATCGGCAATCGGTTAGCAGTGTGGTATACGACACTCTGAAAAGGAAAATTATTGAATTGGATTATAAACCAGACCAACAGCTGAACGAGGAGATGTTGACAAAGGAATTAGATGTCAGCCGGACGCCTCTTCGGCAGGCGCTGCATCGGTTGGAGCTGGAGGGTTTGATCATCCGGAGGGTAAACGGAAGAATCGCTGTCGCCTCGATCACAGTGGAAGAGGCGGAGGAAGTTTTTGAGGTCAGAGAGGTGTTGGAAGGTTTGATCGCCAAGGAGGCGACCCAACATATTACTGCGGAGCAAATCGGGAAACTAGAAGAAGTATTGACACTGATGGAGAGGGCTGCGGAAAAGAAACAAAGTCTGAGCCTCATCCGGCATGGAAGCGCATTTCATCATATTTTGTATGAATCCGGGCACAACGAAACTGCGATCCGCTTTTTAGATCAATTAAACAGTCGAATTGAGCGGTATCGCCGTCTGGGCGGCTACCTGAATCCGGAATATATGCCGATGCTCCCTGTTCAGGAACACCAAAAAGTTTTTCACTTCATCCGGGAGCGAAAAGCAGAAGAGGCTGAATGGGCGATGCGGGCACACATTCGGCGTAGTTTGGAGTTGACCAAGGAGACGCTAAGCTATCACATCGATCGAGATTCATCGGATACATAAACTGTTTTGCCTGCTATTGACTCAGATTGTATATTTGTATACATTTGTGATGTAAGCGACCAACATCTTCACTTACAGGGGTTAGTCGTCCGCTGGCATCCGGAACCTGTGGCTTTGGGATGGATCCGCTTGGGGATCTCTATTTGGGGAGATGTCTCCTTGTCCTTCGTTTTGAAATCGTTTACTTTCCTGTTGAGTCTGTCCCTTAACGTCGATCATCATAGGGAGGCGCTAAATGATGCGAACGGAACAGGATTATCGGCCGGGTCTTGAAGGAGTGATCGCCAGCAAGACGGAAATCTCATTCCTGGATGTGGATGCGGAAGAGATTGTTTTGCGTGGCTATGATCTGATCGAACTGGCCAAAAAAGTTCAATATGTAGACGTGATCGCCCTTCTCCTCGACGGAAAACTTCCCAGTGAAGAGGAGCGGGAAGCCTTGGAGGAGGATCTGAAAGCGGATGTTGATCTTCCCGAAGCGGTTCTATCGGTGCTGAATTTACTCCCGCAAGAAACCCATGGGATGGATGCGTTGCGGACGGGGATTTCGGCTCTCGCCAGCTTTGATGAGGAACTGGAGGATCGTTCACGGGAAGCCAATCGCCGGAAAGCGATTCGCTTATTGGCCAAAGTACCGACGATCATCGCTAATAGTTACCGAGTCAAAATGAAAAAACCTGTAGTTCAACCCCGGAAAGATCTACCTTATAGCGCCAACTTTTTATACATGCTGACAGGGAAGGTGCCTTCAGATAGTGAAGCACAAGCCTTCGATCAGTCGCTGATAGTGTACAGCGAACATGAAATGCCGAATTCAACATTTGCCGCCCGGGTGATTGCCTCAACCCTGTCCGATTTTTATGGAGCCTTGACAGGAGCGGTTTCTTCACTGAAAGGGACTCTCCACGGCGGAGCCAATGAAGCAGTAATGAAAATGCTCCTGGAGGCCCAGTCGAAAGATCGGATAGAGCCCTTGATTTTGGAGAAATTGCGTAACAAAGAGCGGATTATGGGATTTGGTCACCGTGTGTACATGGGGAAAATGGATCCGCGTGCGCTACTGATGAAACAGGCCTTGCTGAAATTGACGGAAGAGAAAGGCCAGAGCGACTTATACGAAATGTGCGAAATCGGGGAAGCGGTTATGCTTCGGGAGAAAGGGCTCTATCCTAACCTCGATTATTACGCCGCTCCGGTTTACTATCTATTGGATATTCCGATTGACCTTTATACGCCGATCTTTCTGGCAGCGAGGACAGCGGGGATCAGTGCCCATGTGATCGAACAGCACGATCATAACCGGCTGTTCCGGCCGCGCATTCACTATACGGGACCGCGGAACCTCCATCCTTAAAATGCGAAAATAATTTTCACTAAATCGAAGGGGAGGCAAGAATCATCATGACGAGCCCTGTGACACTATCAGGAGCCCATACATTCGATAAAATTCTGGTGGACATCGCCGACTACGTTGTAAAAGGCGAGATTGACAGCCATGAAGCCTATGAGACAGCACATTACGTCTTGTTGGATACCTTGGGGTGTGGCCTGCTTGCTCTTCGCTATCCCGAATGCACCAAACATTTGGGGCCGATCGTCCCGGGAACGGTGGTCCCCCATGGTACACGGGTTCCAGGCACGCAGTTTGAGCTGGACCCGGTTCACGGTGCGTTTAATATCGGGTGTATGATCCGTTGGTTGGATTACAATGACACGTGGCTGGCCCAAGAGTGGGGACATCCCTCAGACAACTTGGGGGGAATTCTGGCAGTCGCCGATTATCTGAGTCGGAGGAATATCGCTGAAGGGAAAGATCCCCTGACGGTGAAAGACGTATTGACAGCCATGATCCAAGCGCATGAGATTCAGGGAATTTTAGCCCTGGAAAACAGTCTGAACCGTGTGGGTCTTGACCATGTGTTGTTTGTCAAAGTTGCATCCACAGCGGTTGTGACGGCAATGCTGGGCGGGAATCGGGAGCAAGTGCTAGCTGCTCTGTCCAATGCATGGATCGATAACTCCAGTCTGCGGACCTACCGTCATGCGCCCAACACAGGATCGAGGAAATCCTGGGCGGCTGGGGATGCTACTAGCCGTGCCGTTCGGTTGGCCTTGATGGCGGTAAATGGAGAGATGGGGTATCCGACGGCTCTATCCGCCAAAACGTGGGGATTCCACGATGTCCTGTTTAAAGAAAAGGAATTAAAACTGGCTCGGCCCTTGGATTCTTACGTTATGGAAAATGTTCTGCTGAAGGTGGCCTATCCGGCGGAGTTTCACGCTCAGACAGCGGCGGAGTGCGCGATTCAGCTCCATGAAGAAGTGAAGGGGCGGCTGAATGAGATCGACCGTGTCGAGATTGCCACCCACGAAGCTGCCATCCGGATTATCGACAAAAAGGGACCCCTCTCCAACCCAGCCGATCGCGACCATTGTTTGCAGTACGTCACAGCGATCGGACTGCTTTTTGGGGAGTTGACAGCCGATCATTACGAAGATGATGTGGCCAGTGATCCGCGTATCGATGCACTACGGGAAAAGATGGTGGTTACCGAAAATCAGCAATACAGCCAAGATTATCTCGATCCTGACAAGCGGTCCATCGCCAACGCGATCCGGGTTTACTTTAAGGATGGCACGGCAACGGAAGAGGTGGAGTGCCAGTATCCCATCGGACATCGCAGACGCCGGGAGGAAGGGATACCGAAGTTGATCGAGAAATACAAGGCCAACCTGGCGACACGTTTCCCTAAGCAACAGGTGAATCAAATACTGGATCTGACGTTGGCTGACCGGGAGCGATTGGAACAGACGCCGGTGCCTGACTTGATGAAGGCATTGGTCATCTGAGAAGCAGGTGGGGAACTCTCCCTACATGCCAGGTGTATCCGTGATATTCTGTACGACATCCAGTTGATGGGAGGGAATCTCCATGTCATGGCTGATCGAAGAAGAACGCAACCAATCAGAATTGGCCGCAGATTTCCGTCGTCGGATCCAGTCTCCCCCGATCCTGAAAATTCCCGGGGCCCATGATGGGATGGCGGCATTGATCGCCAAACGGATGGGCTTTGAAGCCCTTTACCTATCCGGGGCGGCGTACACGGCGAGCCGGGGACTGCCTGATCTCGGAGTGATCCACTCGGAGGAGATTGCTACCCGGGCGCGAGATTTGGTGCGCGCGACGAGCCTTCCTCTTCTAGTCGATATCGATACGGGTTTCGGTGGAGTATTAAATGTAGCGCGTACCGCACGGGAGATGGTGGAGGCGAAGGTGGCCGCCGTTCAGATGGAGGATCAGCAACTTCCGAAAAAATGCGGCCACTTAAACGGAAAACAGTTGGTCTCAACAGAAGAGATGGTGCAAAAAATCCAAGCGATCAAGGAGACGGCTCCGTCTTTGGTGGTTGTAGCCCGGACCGATGCAAAAGGTGTCGAGGGAATCGATGCCGCCATTTACCGGGCTAAGCAATATGTAGCAGCAGGGGCGGATGCTGTTTTTCCAGAAGCGTTGCAGGATGAAGAGGAGTTTCGGCGGTTAGGTGCTGAAGTGGATGTGCCGCTCTTGGCCAATATGACAGAGTTCGGTCGCACCCCCTATTACACCGCCGATCAGTTTCAAGCATGGGGTTTTCGGATGGTAATTTATCCGGTCACTTCCCTGCGGGTGGCGGCCAAAGCCTATGAACGGGTTTTTTCCGAAATCATGAATACAGGTACCCAAAAAGGTTCGCTGGAAGATATGCAAACGAGGCAAGAGCTGTATGACACCATTCGTTATTACGATTATGAAGAATTGGATGGGAAAATCGCCAAGACGATTTTGCCTGAGATCGATTCCTCCAAGAGCTGATTGAGCAGCTTCACCTCTGTTGCGCAGAAACACCCTGTCCGAATCCTGAAGATCGACAGGGTGTTTTTTGTTGGCTGGAAAGTTTTCAGCTATTCTTTGGACCCGATTTCATCAAATCCAAGATAAATGCTTTTAGATCGACGATACGCCAGTGGCGGGGTTTTTGATCCGTACCGGCGATGATGATCGGAGCCACCGAGTCGATTCGGTGTAAAGAACCGTGACCGGCACCTCCCTTGTGCTGGGGTGAGGAAGTATCGGCCAATTCATAGCCGGGGCGAGTTGTCACCACCAGAAAACGACCGGCATGGGAGTTCAGGGAAGCGGAGAGGCGAGCTAGGGCATCAGGGAAATCGCCGTATGAGAGGCACTTTTTTGTCTGATCCAAGGATAGATCGAGAGCAGCCGGGTCTCCTTTCAGATCCCAAGCTTGTTCATAGGAGTCCGTCCAGTCTTCACCCATCCGGTATAACAACTCTTGATCTGTGGTAGCATTCAGCACCCGAATCCAGT
>CAUGKZ010000027.1 GCA_959600065.1 uncultured Kroppenstedtia sp.
AATCTGATCTCTCCCAATATCTTGGATTATATCGAGTTGGCGGATGAATACAGTATCATTGAAGTGCATGCGGGGGAATTCTTTGCTGGAAAAACTCTGGAGGAGTTAGATATCCGCGCCATGTTCGGTTGTAACGTAATGGCTATCAAGAGTAAAAATAAAATCAACATCGCCCCCTTGGCTGGGGACCGGATCCGCCGGGGTGATGTCTTGGTCGTGATCGGTCATAACGATGACTTAAAAAAACTGGAGGAACGTGCATAAACCATGGAGATCCATCAAATCACCTCCGCCCGCAACGAGAAAGTGAAGCGTTGGCGGAAACTGAGTACCCGGAAGGGACGGGAGGAATTCGGTAGCATCCTGATTGAAGGAGAAAAATTGCTGAAGGAAGCCACTGTGGCAGGATGGAAAGTGCGTTCAGTGATTGTGTCTGATGAGGGGATCGAGCGGTTGGAGAGTCTCTCCTATCTGGATGAAGTTTCGGTTTATGCCTTGTATCCTTCTACCTTCTCGCAATTAGTGGATACCCAGACTCCTCAGGGAGTCGCCGCTGAGGTGGTGGTCCCGGAAAATAAGGATGGTTATCGGATCCGTGGTGAAGAGCCAGTACTGTTGCTGGATGCCATCCGGGACCCGGGCAATCTGGGGACGATCCTGCGGACGGCTGAAGCGGCAGGAGTTCGGGATGTCTGGTTGGGAGCGGGGACGGTAGATCCTTTCAACCCCAAGGTGGTCCGTTCTGCAATGGGCTCCTTGTTTCGCTCCCGTATCCGACGTGTGGATCTGAGAGAGGCCATTCCTGAGTTGAAAAAACAGGGATATTGGGTGGCGGGGACGAGCCCCCGAGGAGAGAAGGCTCATTTTGATTGCCATTATCCGAAACAGACGGCGATTTTGCTTGGAAATGAAGGCAAGGGCGTTTCCGCGGAAATCGATTCCCTGGTGGATGACCGGGTGAAAATTCCCATGCCCGGACAAGTGGAATCCCTCAATGTGTCGGTGACGGCAGGGATTCTTCTATTTGAACTCCTCCGCCAACAGTGGATGGAAACCGGCTGATTTTCAATCCAACTTTACTCAGAGACATGTTTTCGTGTGTGTCATTGCATCGCGTCAAGTTTTTGGCTATACTGGAGAACAAAATCGATTGCCATCATCGGCTGTGACGGAGAAGAGTACCGATGTACGACCTGACCAGGGAGGGGTTGCCATGACTGGAAGCACCCCCAGGAACACGGCATGGGGAAGTTCACTCCTGAGCCGTCCCCCCGAACCTCCTGTTGGAGCAGTAAGGGGTACCGGATCTAACCGTTATCTTTTTTGAGTGGAGCAGTCGTCTTGCGGGGACTGTTCAACCAAGGGTGGTACCACGAATCTCTCGTCCCTCGGACGTGGGATTTTTTTATTTTATGGGAATTCAGGAGGGAATCCATGTGCGTGAACAGCTGAAATCCATGAAAGAGGAGGCGGAAGCGGCGATCCGCTCCGCATCCGACTTGGATGTTTTGAAAGAGATTCGCGTGAAGTATCTGGGGAAAAAGGGGGAGATCACCTCTGTCCTGCGGGGGATGAAAGATCTTTCCCCTGCCGAGCGGCCAGTGATCGGCAGTTTGGCTAACGAGATTCGCGCTTCTTTGGAAGAGTGGATCCGGGACAAAGAGCAGAAGCTGGATCAAGAGAGGCTAAAACACCGGCTGGCCTCGGAGACGATCGATGTGACTCTGCCGGGAAAGGCGAAGCCCTTGGGGGGTGTGCATCCGCTGAACGCGGTGATTGAGCGCATCGAAGATATTTTTGTCGGAATGGGTTTTGAAGTTGCAGAAGGGCCGGAAGTGGAGACGGATTATTATAATTTTGAGGCTCTCAACCTCCATAAGGACCATCCGGCCCGGGATATGCAGGATTCTTTCTACATCACACCTGAGATTCTGTTGCGGACCCAGACCTCCCCAGTTCAGGTGCGCTCCATGGAGTCCAGGGAGGGAAAAGTCCCGGTCAAAATCATCTGTCCTGGGAAAGTATATCGACGGGACGATGATGATGCCACCCATTCCCATCAGATCACTCAGGTGGAAGGACTGGTGGTAGATCGCGGGATCGCTATGAGTGAGCTGCATGGCACTTTGCTCTCCTTTGCCGAGCAGATGTTTGGGAGGAAATTGGAAAGCCGGCTGCGCCCCAGCTATTTTCCTTTTACCGAACCTAGTGTCGAAATGGACATCTCCTGTGTACAGTGTGGCGGCGATGGCTGTCGAATGTGCAAACAGACCGGATGGATCGAAATTCTGGGTGCTGGGATGGTTCATCCTCGGGTGTTGGAGCGTGGGGGTTACGATTCGGAGCGTTACACTGGGTTTGCCTTCGGGATGGGACCGGAACGGATTGCCCTTCTGAAATATGGGATCGACGATATTCGTCATTTCTATACCAATGATCTTCGGTTTCTACGTCAATTTCAAAATGTATAACAGGAAAGGAGAGAGAGAGCCGATGCGTGTTTCCTATCAGTGGTTGAATGAATACGTGAATCTGGAGGGAGTCTCACCGGAGGAGTTGGCTGAACAGTTAACTCGTGGCGGGATTGAAGTAGATGGGGTGGAACTTCGGGATCACGGCGTAACTAAGGTGGTGGTCGGTCACGTACAAAGTGCTGACCCCCATCCGAATGCGGACCGGTTGCGTGTTTGCACGGTCGATGTTGGTGAAGAGGAGCTTTTGAATATTGTTTGCGGTGCCCCCAATGTGGCGACCGGGCAAAAAGTGCCGGTCGCTCTGCCTGGAGCCAGACTCCCAGGGGGAATCAAGATTAAAAGATCTAAGCTGCGGGGGGTACCCTCTCAAGGGATGATCTGTTCCGCTCAGGAGTTAGGTCTGCCGGAGAAACTTCTGCCTAAGGAGCAACAGGATGGAATTTTGGTTCTCTCCCCAGGGGTAAAGGTCGGGGAAGATGCGAAAAAACTCCTCGGTTTGGATGATGTGGTGCTGGAGTTGGACCTGACGCCCAATCGCTCGGATTGTCTCAGCATGTGGGGAATCGCTTATGAAGTGGGGGCTTTGTTAGACCGGGAAGTGCGTCTTCCCCAAACAGCTGAAGGCCGTTTGGAAGGGAAGGGGAAATCAGTCGCCATCGTATTGGATGCAGAGGAGGAATGTCCCTTATACGCCGCCCAAGTGGTGGAAGGAATCCGGCTGGGTCCTTCTCCCCAGTGGATGCAGAACCGGCTGTTGGCAGCGGGTGTGCGCCCCATCAACAACGTGGTGGATATTACCAATTACGTGATGTTGGAATACGGTCAACCCTTGCATGCCTTTGACTACCACCAGGTAGATCATGGGGAGATCGTGGTTCGCCAGGGGACTGCCGGGGAAACAGTGACCACTTTGGACGGGGTGACCCGAGCTTGTGATCATGGGACCTTGCTCATCACCGACGGGACCAAACCGATCGGCATTGCCGGTGTGATGGGGGGGGCAAACTCTGAAGTGACGGAAAAGACAACCACGATTCTGATTGAATCCGCTTATTTCGCTCCGGAAACGGTACGTCGGACCACCCGCAGATTGGGACTCCGCTCCGAAGCGAGCACACGTTTTGAAAAGGGAGTCGATCCGGAACGGATTTTGCCTGCCTTGCAACGAGCGGTGGAGTTGATGGGAGAACTTGCCTCAGGGAAAGTGGCCTCTGCCATCACGGCGGAACAGATCGGGGAAATTGACGATGTGACCGTCGAATTACGCCACAGCCGCTTGACAGGAGTTTTGGGAGTGCAGATAGATGAACAGGCGGTCATGGACAGTTTCCGTCGCCTTCGTTTCCCTGCGGAAGTAAAAGAGGGAGTCTATCGGGTTCAGGTTCCATCCCGACGTCCGGATATCTCGATCGAAGTGGATCTGATCGAAGAAGTGGCCCGCCTGTACGGATATGACCGGATTCCCACCACACTTCCCTGGGGCCAGCAGTCTCCGGGATCCCTGACTCCGGAACAGCGGTTACACCGGACGATTCGCCATACGTTGCGGGATATCGGCTTTTATGAGGTGGTCAATTACAGCTTGACATCACCGGATGCCCTTCGTTCATTGGAGCAGGTGATCCACCCAAAGGCCCGGCCGATTCGGATCAGCATGCCGATCAGTGATGAACGGAAACTGCTTCGGATCTCCCTGGTGCCGCAACTGTTGGAGACAGCGGAATACAATATTCATCGCCGGGAAGAAGGGGTGTCCTTTTTCGAAATGGGGCGGGTGTATCTAACGGAAGAAAAAAAATTGACTCAGCAGCCTGAGGAGCCCTGGATGTTGGCTGGATTGACCACAGGGGCAATCGATTCCAAACATTGGCAGGGAAAAGCGGAAGTTCCGGATTTCTTCTCCCTTAAGGGATCTTTGGAAAGATTGTTCCAACGACTGGGCTTAGTAGGAGTCCGTTATGAGGCCATCCAACCACAAGGGTATCACCCAGGGCGCACTGCCCGACTGATCCTGGAGGATCAGGTGATCGGACTGATCGGCCAAATCCATCCGCAAACAGCCCAGGCCTATGATCTGGAGGATGTGTTTGTCTTTGAACTGGACTTGGTTCCGGTGATGGAAGCAGTTCTTGGAGGGACCTTGGAGTATCATCCCCTGCCCAAATATCCGTCCACGACTCGGGATCTGGCGTTGGTGGTGGATACGGACGTGCCAGTGGATCGCCTGCAAGACTTGATTTATGCCACAGGTGGGGAATGGCTGCGGTCGGTGATGCTGTTTGATGGGTTTACGGGTGGGAGAATCGGGAATGGAAAGAAGAGTGTCGCTTATTCCCTCACTTATCAAGCGAAAGATCAGACCTTGACCGATGAGGAAGTGAATGAGGTACACCAAACGGTGGTCTCGAAATTGGAGCAGGAACTGGGTGCCGTCTTGCGCCAATAACAGGATGGGGCAGGATTCAGGAATTTACAAGACGAAATAAAATGGGGAAGCGATGGGAGGCTGAATGGGGAGGGAGTAAGTGATGAGCAAGCAGAGATACAGTGTCGAGATCTTCGGTCAGATGTACCATATCGTGGGTAAGGCGAGCTCCGGATACGTTCGGGAAGTAGCCCGCCATGTGGATGAGAAGATGAGAGATATCGCCGACAGCAATCCCCGTCTGGATACCACCCGACTGGCGGTGCTGTCTGCCGTGAATATCACTGACACCTATATGAAATTAAAACAGGAACATGAAGAGATCTTACATTTGATCGAGGATGATCAACCGTAAGTGTGATTGTGAGCCAAGCGCTTCCCCCTATTGGAGGGTAATTTTGGATGAATCTGTTGGATGGACTGATCCTCCTGTTGTTGATCGGAGGACTTTTTTCCGGTTATAAGAAGGGGTTGATCAAAGAGACCGTTTCTCTGCTCGGAATGCTGATTGCCGTAGTTGTCGCTTGGAAATTTAGCCCGGACTTGGGGCCTGTTCTCATGGACATCATCCCCTTGCCGGACTCGATGAGCGACAGCGGTCTGCCCCTGTTTTTTTTGGAAAAACCGATTTACACAGCTTTAGCCTTTGTGTTGTTGTTTCTGGTTACCCGACTGCTACTCTCCATTGTGTCCAACATCTTGACTGCGTTGGCGGGTTTACCTGTGCTGGCGCAGATCAATGGATTAGGTGGCGCCCTGGTGGGATTTCTTAAAGCTCTGTTGCTTATTTTTGTGGTGGTTCATCTGCTGCAAATTCTTCCTTGGGACACGGGGCAAGAAGCGGTTACCGGATCTTCGATCAGTCAGGGGATCTTGCAATTGACTTCTGATTTCTCTGGGGAATCTGTCCGTGCGACTCAGTCATAAATAAAGTCATGGGATGATCGGGATCCGCCCCCCTGGATGGGGGCTTTTTTTTCACTGCCTCATCATCTTCGGGAAGTATAGGGAGGGCAAATGTCGAGATACTAACAGCAGAAACAACCTAAGAGAGGTTGACTAGCTATGAAAAAAACACTGCTGTTACTATGTGCCTGTATGCTCATCGTGACCAGCTTGGCCTCCACTGCCACTCAGGCGGAAGCAGCCTTTGGTAAGCATGAGTTGAAGATGGGGGCGGCAGGTGATGATGTGTATGAGTTACAGGGTCGGTTGAAGTATCTCGGCTTTTATACTGGGAAGATCGATGGACGCCTAGGTTGGCGAACCCATCGTGCCGTCCGTCTGTTTCAGTACCAATTTGGACTGGAAGTGGATGGCCGGGTTGGTTCCCAAAGCAAACGGAAACTGGTGGAGGCGTCAAAGGAGTGGGCACCTGGAGTTTCCAATCGGATCTTCAAGAAAGGGGACCGGGGAGGCTATGTGTGGGAACTGCAACGGAGACTTCAGTTTATCGGGTATTATTCAGGAAAGGTTGACGGGAAGTTCGGCAAACAAACGGACCGGGCGGTGCGGGACTTCCAGTATCGATTTGGCTTGAGAGTGGATGGCCGGGTAGGTACAAAAACGAAATTAAAACTATGGAAGGCCACCCGCCGCTGGAGTCCCCAAGCAGGTAAAGCTCCCACCAAGAAGGCCCCGGTCACAGGGTTGACCCAGATGAAACCCATGGATCGGGTGCCGAAAACTACGTCAGGACTGTCGAAACACGATATCAACATGATCGCAAAAGCGGTTCACGCAGAAGCCAGAGGGGAAAACTATACCGGCAAAGTGGCGGTGGCGTCAGTCATACTGAATCGCTTGGAAAGCGAACAATTCCCGGATTCCCCTTCGTCTATTGTATATCAACCCCTCGCCTTTGAAGCGGTGGCGGATGGTCAGATCAATATGGAGGCGAATCTGAAGGCGAGAAAAGCGGTATATGACGCGATCAACGGTTGGGATCCCAGTGGAGGCGCCCTCTACTATTTCAACCCCGCCAAAGCCACCTCCCGATGGATATGGGGAAGACCCCAGATCAAACGGATCGGCGAGCATATCTTTACCAGATGAAATATCTCTTCGGCATCCCCTCTCTGGGAGATGCCGACTTTTTTTACCGGTGTGGAAAGCCTTTCATGCTATAATATTGAATGATTGTTGTCGGAACAGGAGGGTGCAAAATGGACCCGCAAAAAATGCTTCATGCTTTGGAATATGATCGGATCATCGATCAGTTGATTCAACAAGCCACATCGGAAACAGGGAAAAAAGCTGCTGCCGGTTTGCAACCGTCTCTTCAGGGAGATGAAGTACAACGGAGGCTCCAATCGACAGCTGAAGCTATGGACTTACTCCGATTGAAGGGGAGCCTGTCCTTGGAGGCGGTCTCAGACATCCATCCCGCACTGCGAAGAGCGCGGATCGGTGGTTTACTGACAGCGATGGAGCTGCTTCGGGTGGCAGGGACGGCCGGAGCGGAAAAGACGGTTCGTTCCGTGCTGGAAGGGGTGGATCCGGAAGAAGCCTCCTTGTTCCTGCTGCGGGAGCTATCCGCACAATTGAGGGAGACTCGGATGCTGGCTCGAAGGATTCGGCGAGCCATCGATGAAGATGGAGTCGTCAATGATGATGCCAGCTCGGAGCTGAGTCGGATTCGGCGCAACATCCAGCAGCTTCAGGAATCGATCCGCACCACTCTGGATGAATTTTTACGTCATTCTTCATACCAAAAAATGCTTCAGGACCCGATCATCACCCAGCGGAACGATCGCTATGTGATTCCGGTCAAACAAGAGTACCGGGGAGCCCTCCGGGGGATCGTTCACGATCAGTCGGCATCGGGACAAACCTTGTTTATTGAGCCCCAGGCAGTGGTCGATCAAAACAACCGATTAAGGGAATTGGAGCTGGCAGAGGAGCGGGAAGTGGAACGGATTCTCGGGGAGTTGACTGGGGAGGTTGCGGACCAAGCGGATGACTTGGAGATGAACCTCACCCTCCTCACTCAATTGGATTTGATTTTGGCCAAGGCTCGTCTCGGAAATCAGATGAAAGGAATTGTCCCAGGGGTGAACAGGGACGGTTATATCCGGCTGAAGAGAGCCAGACATCCTCTGATCCCCATCGAGGAGGCGGTTCCCAACGATGTGGAACTGGGTCGGGAGTACCAAGCGATTGTGATTACCGGACCCAATACAGGGGGGAAGACGGTCACCTTAAAAACAGTGGGTCTGCTGGCATTGATGGCTCAGTCGGGGTTGCCGATCCCGGCGGAAGAAGAAAGCGAATTGCCCATCTTCAGCGGAGTTTATGCTGATATCGGGGATGAGCAAAGCATCGAGCAAAATCTGAGCACCTTCTCTTCCCACATGACCCACATTGTCGACATCCTGGATTCCATCGATGCAAACAGTCTGGTGTTGCTGGATGAATTAGGTGCAGGGACGGATCCCACAGAAGGAGCAGCACTGGCCATCTCTGTTCTGGAACGGGTTTTGGAACAAGGATGTCGCGTGGTGGCAACGACTCACTACAATGAGTTGAAGCTGTATGCCCACGCTCGCAAAGGTGTAACCAATGCCAGTGTGGAATTTGATGTGGAAAGCTTAAGTCCTACCTACCGATTGCAGACAGGGGTTCCGGGGCGGAGCAACGCCTTTGAGATCTCCCGGCGGTTGGGTCTGCCGGAGGAGATCATTGAAGCGGCGAAATCACAACTCTCATCCGAGGAAAATCGTTTGGAAGAGATGATCGGAGCTCTCTCAGATGACCGCCGCCGAGCGGAAAAGGAGAGAGCGGAGGCGGAGGCGCTGCGGAAGCAGGCAGAGGGACTGCTACAGGATCTGAAACTGAAAATGGAATCCTGGGATCGGGAAAAAGAACGAATTCGAGAAGCCGCTCGCCGAGAGGCCAAGGCCGTGGTTTCCCGGGCCAAACGGGAAGCGAATGAGGTGCTGGATCAACTCCATCGCTGGGCTCAGGAACAACCGCAGGAATTGAAAGAACACCGGTTGATTGAAGCCAAGAAGCGGCTGGATGACGCTGAACCCGAGCTTCCGATCCACCGGAGTGTCCACAGGGAACCCACGCGGCAGATTCGGGTGGGTGATGAAGTGCTCGTACGAACTCTTGGACAAAAAGGACAGGTGATCGATCAGCTTGGAGAGCGGGAGTTTCAGGTACAGGTGGGAATCATGAAGATGAAGGTGGACCGAGAGCAACTGGAATGGAAAGGATCCCCTACTCAAGAGTCTCCCACCCAAGGGGGCACTTCCTACCGCAGACAGTCCAACATTGTTCGACCGGAGCTGGATCTGCGAGGGCAGATGGTGGAAGAAGCGATTCCGGAAATCGACAAGTATCTGGATGATGCCCTGTTGGCCGGTTTTGACCATGTCTCTTTGATTCACGGGAAAGGAACCGGTGCACTCCGGACCGGGGTTCGCAAGTTCCTGGATCAACATTCCCGGGTGAAATCCTATCGTTCCGGGGGCCAGGGAGAAGGGGGCCTTGGTGTGACGGTGGTTGAACTCTCGTAAACGGGTGCGGATCTGCAAGTGAGGTCTTTTTAAAAACCGGGATGCCGGTGATTGGAGGCGATGTAGATGCTGGTCCGTTTAGCTAAGATCTTGGGATCGATTGCATTAATCTTTTTCATTGTCGGTGGGATTTGGTTTTATTTGAATGCGATGTAATCTCGCACTCCATTCCTGTATACAACTGGAAGGATAGCGGGACGGAGGAGATCAAATGAATGGGTTACAGGAGCCTTGGTTGGCTGGACTGATCGTTTTTTTTGCGGGGATGTTACTGGTGGCGGAGTTTCTGGTGAAAGCGCGAGGGTTGGCCGGAGTGTCCGGAGTCGCCTTGCTGTGTTTGTATGCCTGGACTCAATCCCCGTCATTTCATAGTTGGTCACTGGGTCTATTGTTGGTCGGACTCGCTTTGATGATCCTGGATGGAAAATTGATTCAGGATGGGACCATCGCGGGGATCGGGATGTTGTTGATGCTGGTCGGTTTGGTTCTGCCCACGGGGGATTTTTTGACTGGGAGTTTGGTGGCGATCCTGTGGATTCTGGGTCTGCTGGCCGGATTTCTTTCACTGAAGGTGTTGCCCCGGCGGGAGGTGTGGGACAAGATCGTGCTGAAGGATTCTCTGACACGTGAACAGGGCTACCGATCGGTCAATGCCAAATTTCTGGAGTTGATTGGCCGTGAAGGCGAGACTCTGACGGACCTCAGGCCTTCCGGAACCGTCTCAGTGGACGGAGAGCGTTTCAGTTGCACCAGCGGAGGTGCATGGGTCAAGAAAGGAACACCGGTGCGGGTGGTTTCCGTAGACGGGACCCGGATTTTGGTGGAACCTTTGCCAGAAGATCACGCTGGTTAATCTTCTCGAAAGCAAGGCACCGCTTATGCGGTGCCTTGCTTTTTCTGCGTTGCTAGTGTCGTCTTCAGGTGAAGTGATGGCTCACCCCCTGCGGGGCCGAATATGGATCCGGACTTTGTGAACCGAGGGAGTGGGGAGCGGGGAAGCGGGGATCTCTTCTTTTTCCAATTCCTTTTCCCTTTCTTCGCGATGATTATGGTACATAAACAGCCATTCAGGTTGAATCATGCCTGTCGCCAGAGCCGGGTAAATGGAAAGCCGAGGATCTCTCAATCCGAATAACATCGGATGCACCCCCTGAGGAATCTGTTGTTGCAACCAGTATATGGGCTGGGAGGGTTGACCCATACCCAATAGGCGACGGCTTTCAGCAT
>CAUGKZ010000028.1 GCA_959600065.1 uncultured Kroppenstedtia sp.
GCTGAGGTGGCTGAAGTTTCAAACCGGGATCGTTGATCTGTTTTTGCGAAAAGTGCCGCGGGAAAGCCCGGGGTTTTTTGTATGAATTGCAGACAGAGAGCCGATACTATCTTCATTGGAAGATATTGGTGTCTGGTGGTGGTAGTGTTGGTCTGGTGGATCATCTCGGCAGTGATCCTGATCGTCTTGATCCTGTTTCCGTTCACATCCGTCCGGATTCATCTGATCTATCGAAGAAAGGCAGAAAAGGATCATCTGGAGCTGCACTTTCGGCTTTTTTTCGGATGGATCCGGTTTCGGATCCAAGTTCCCTCCCTTAAGTGGCAGAAATCGGGAGTCAACCTCCAGTCCGAAGAAAAAGGCAATCTACCCGGGAGGGAACCTCGACGCCAAAAGACGAGAGTTACCTGGAGAAAAATCTTGAATATGCGGCGTAGATTTGTTCGGCTCCAACGGCGCATCTTGCAGTTGAATGCGACCTTGATGGAGACAGGTCGCCGGTTTATGAGCCGGGTGGTGTGTGAGCGGTTGGAGTGGGAGACATGGATTGGGACAGGGGATGCAGCGTCGACGGGAATGGTGACGGGAATGATCTGGGGAGTAAAATACACGTTGATCGGGTTCGTTGGTTCCCATATTCGCTGGGAGAAAGCTCCCCAAATTGAGGTGCAACCCCGGTTTAACAGCGAACGGATCGAGACCTGTTTAGAGAGTATATTTCGGTTTCGAATCGGACATGCTATCCTTGCTGTCATTCACCTGCTCGTAGGTTTGTTGCAGAATCAAAAAGGGGGTGAAGGGAGTTGGCAGAACACCCGATTCAAGGTTTGATGACCACTGCGATGGAAAATATCAAAGAGATGGTGGATGTCAATACGATCGTGGGTGAGCCGGTTGAAACACCCGATGGAAGCATCATTATCCCGGTATCTCGGGTGGGATTTGGCTTTGCCGCCGGTGGGAGCGAATTTAAAGGGATTGAGTCGGAACCATCGGAAAAGAAAGAGGGAGTGGGAAAAAAAGGAGGGGACTCTCCTGACTTGCCTTTTGGCGGAGGTAGCGGAGGCGGAGTCTCCATCACCCCAGTGGGATTTTTAGTGGTCTCGGAAACAGGAATCCGGATGTTGAATATGGAAGGCTCCACCCATCTGTTGGACCGGCTGTTAGATCTGGCCCCCAGTGTGGTGGAGAAATTGCAGAAATGGACCCAAGGGGAAACGAAATCTTGTGAGATACCGAAAACCGACATTTGAAATTTGCTCCCAACACCGTCCCGCAGATCAGGGTCGGTGTTTTTTGGTTCACTTTTCATAACCCTGTCCTATCGGCATATAAATTTAGAAAACAAGCCTGAGGTGGAGGATCAATGCGGTTGACACGATGGTTGTTCTCCATGTGGATCGGATGTGTCCTGGTGTTCCTCCCTGCGGAATCCTGGGCTTCCCGTCGGTTGGATCCCGTGGAATTAAGTGCAGTGAGTGCGCAGGCTGCGGCTATGATCGATGTCCAGTCCGGACGTATCCTGTATGAGAAAAATGCCGGGCAACAGATGCGAATTGCCAGTCTGACCAAGATTATGACTGCAATTGTAGCTATTGAAGACGGTGATTTAACAGAAAAAGTGAAGGTGAAGCCGGGAGCGGTGGGTGTAGAGGGATCCTCTATCTATCTCAAACCGGGAGAAGAAATTCCACTGGAACATTTATTGTATGGTTTGATGTTGCGTTCAGGAAACGATGCGGCAGTGGCAATCGCAGAGCATATCGGCGGATCGGTGGAAGGGTTTGTTTACAAAATGAATGAAAAAGCGGAGTATTTGGGATTGGAGAAGACTCATTTCCAAAATCCCCATGGGCTGGATGCAAAGGAGCACTATTCTTCAGCTGGGGATCTAGCCCGGTTGACCGCCTATGCTCTTAAAAATCCCGTATTCCGGAAAATAGTTTCCACCCAGGTGAAAACTCTACCCTGGCCGGGCGAAGAATGGCATCGAAAATGGTACAACAAAAACAAAATGCTCCGTCTTTATCCGGGCGGGGATGGCGTGAAAACCGGTTTCACCAAGTTGTCCAGGCGCACGTTGGTCTCCTCGGCTACGAGGGAGGGAAGACAGATCGCCACGGTGACGCTAAATGCTCCCGATGACTGGGAAGACTCCATGAAATTGTTGGAATATGGGTTTCGTCAGTTTCAACCAGTGCAATTAGTTAAAAAAGGGAAAAAATTCTCCTCTGGGCAAAAAGAGAGAGATTCCTTAGAAATTGTGGCCTCCCGTTCCTTTACCTATCCTTTACTGGAGAAGGAGCAGACTCAGGTGGAAGTGCGCCCCATGATCACCTATCCCTTGAAAAAGGCGAGGGTGGCAGGAATTCGTGTGGGAACCGCCCGGATTTTCGTGGAGGGAAAGCCCGTCGGTTCGATCCCTTTGATCACTCAAGGTGAAAGTGAAGAGACGGTGTGGGGGGATTGGTTTACGGTGTTGGCTTCCATCTACGAGGGGGAGGGATAGGATTGGTCAACTACATCTGGTTGTTTATGATTGTGAGTGGTGTCGTGGCTGGTGTGATTCAAGGAAATGTGGACCTGGTGACTGAGGCGGCGTTGAAAGGTGCGAAAGATGGAGTGGCAGTCTGTCTCGGTTTGGTCAGTATCCTCGTCTTCTGGTTGGGGATGATGCGGATCGCTCAGGAAGCGGGGCTTTTGGAAAAGCTGGCCCGCCTGCTGGGGCCTGCAGCCCGGTTTTTATTTCCGGGAGTCCCCCAGGATCACCCTGCTATGGGGTATATTCTGTCCAATATGAGTGCCAACCTCTTCGGCTTGGGTAACGCCGCCACTCCCATGGGGCTGAAGGCGATGGAGGAATTGCAGAAGTTGAATCCAGATCCGAAGACTGCTTCTCCGGCCATGTGTACCTTTTTGGCCTTAAATACATCCAGTCTGACTTTGATTCCGACGACGATCATCGGACTCCGGATGGAACATGGTTCAGCATACCCCACGGAAATCATCGGGACGACGATTTTTGCCACCTGTTGTTCCACTGTGGTAGCCATTCTGTTGGATCGTTGGTATCGGGCCCGGATTGCGAAGGAATAGTGGGATCAGGGAGCGCTAGGTTTGATAGTATAATCCCTGTTCGCATAAACACGTTTATCCGATTAGAGGAGGGGTTGGGATGCTGGAAGCAGTCTCATTTTTGTCAAAAATCATGATTCCCGCCATCCTAGCCTTTATCCCTCTCTATGCCACTTATCGTAAAATTCCTGTCTACGAAAGTTTTGTCGAAGGGGCCAAGGAAGGGTTTCCCACTGCGATTCAGCTGATTCCTCACTTGGTCGGGATGATGGTGGCGGTATCTATTTTCAGAGAGACGGGAGCCCTTCAGTTCTATCTCGGGTTTCTTAAACCCCTGGTCGCATGGATCGGTTTTCCAGAAGAGGCACTCCCGCTTGGTCTGTTGCGGCCGATTTCGGGGTCCGGTTCCTTGGCCTTTGCTGAGAGTATCTTTCGCACTCACGGTCCGGATTCCTATCTGGGGCGTCTGGCTTCCACCATGCAGGGAAGTACGGACACCACGTTGTATGTATTGACGGTCTATTTTGGCGCAGTGGGTATTCGTCGTTCTCTTTATGCGGTGAAAGTGGGTCTGTTTGCCGATCTGTGCGGACTGGTGGCCTCCTGGTTGATCGTGACTTGGGTCTTTGGAATGTGAGAGGGTGCTCCCTTTCCGGATCTATCATCGGTGAACCTTACGCACACTCCAAAGTGCGTTTTTTTTATGTCTGAATGTAACTCTTACCCTCCGGCTTGTGATTGAGTCATGAGATGGATAAGATGTTCAATGAGGTGAAAACATGGAACGGTTGCAAAAAGTGATGGCCCGGGCAGGGGTTGCCTCCCGGCGGAAGAGCGAAGAATGGATTCTCAGCGGGAAAGTTCGGGTGAACGGGGAGACGGTGACGCAACTGGGAACCCGGGTGGATCCCGAGCGGGATCGGATCGAAGTGGAGGGCCGTCTGATCCAATCGGAGCAGAAGCGCTATTTTATCTTTTACAAACCGAGGGGGGTGATCACCAGTTTGTCCGACCCCGAGGGGCGTCCGGTGGTGGTGGACTGGTTTCGCGATGTGGATGAGAGGGTATATCCCGTGGGACGTCTGGATTACGACACAGAGGGGCTCCTTCTGCTGACCAACGATGGAGAGTTGGCCCATGGGTTGGTTCACCCCCGCCATGAAGTGGACAAGATTTACCAAGTGACGGTGGAGGGGACCCCTGCCAAAAAATCCCTCCTCCGTTTGGAGACGGGGGTGAAACTGTCCGACGGCTGGACGGCTCCTGCCAAAGTTCGCATGTTGAGGAGGGAGAAAGGACAGGCTTGTCTGGAGATAACCCTCCATGAAGGAAGAAACCGACAGGTGAGACGAATGTGTGAGGCGGTGGGTCATCCTGTGGTACACTTGGTTCGTGTCCAACTGGCATTCCTTACGCTGTCCGGTCTGCAACCGGGGGAACATCGAGAGTTGAGCAGAGCAGAAGTCCAAGGGCTGAAAGAACTTCTGTAACAGCGTCAGCTTTCAAACAATATTCAATCCGGCACCTGATTAAGGGAGATGGCGGCGTTATAATAAACATGGGTAGGCATGTTGATTCGTTATTGCTTCCTGTGGTGTCACCTGCAGGTGCAACCACCAGTCTCCTTGGCACCTGTGAGGCTTCATGGCGGTTCATGGCCATGACATGGATTTGAAAAAAAGCGAGTGGTTTCCGAAACGGGGGGTGGAATAGATGATTAAAAATACCAAGTGTGATTGCGGACACAACAACCCCGTCGGTACGGTTTTGTGTGAGCACTGCGGGAAACCGTTGGATGAACAGGGAGATTCCGACCGTCCCTTGGAGATGCGTTATGAGGGGAAAGCCCGGCGATCCCAGACCCAGAAGACCACGCTTTTGGATCGGATATGGAATTTTTTCTCTTCGGTCAAGGTGGCGATCTGGCTGATTTTGATTACCTTGGTTGTCTCCATTCTGGGAACGTTGTTACCTCAGGAGCAGTACATACCGTCCAATCGGCCCGAGGTTTATTATGCCGAGACCTATGGCTTCTGGGGAGATGTGTTCTACCGGCTGGGCTTATCCAATTTATATGAGTCTCCTGTCTATATCGCTTTGTTAGCCAGTATCGGCATTTCCTTGGTGGTTTGTAGTCTGGATCGGGTGGTCCCCCTATATAAAGCGTTGACTCAACAAAAAGTGGTCAAAAATATCCGGTTTATCGATCGACAACGGGTGAGCCGAACAGAAGCTGCACCTGAGTCGAGCGAGGAGACTCTTCTGGATCAATTGGCGGAAAGTTTAAGTCAGAAGCATTACCGGATTCGTCGGGAAGGAAGTTCCATCCTGGCGGAGAAAGGCAGGTTCAGCCGGTGGGGCCCTTATATCAACCACATCGGTCTGATTCTGTTCTTGGTGGGAATCCTTCTGCGGCATGCTGTCCCTGGATGGTATATGGATGAATTTCTATATGTCCGGGAAGGGGAGACGAAAAAATTGCCGGAGCTGAACTACTATGTCAAAAATGAGAAGGCGACGGCAGAGTTTTATGACCCAGAGGAGATGCCTAAGTCAGACAAAGGGCAACCGATGGTGAAAAAGTATGAAACGCGTCTCACCCTCTATGAAAGGGACCCGGAGACGGGCAAACTCCATGAGCTGAAGCGAGGATCGGCCATAGTCAATCATTCTTTCAAATACGAGGAGCTGGAGCTTGTCCAATCGGATTTTAAGACGGAAACCCAGGCGATCCAGCTGAATGTGAAGGATAAGAAAGAAAAGCGAAATCTGGATACGTTTCAGGTGAACCTGTTTGATCCGGCACAAAAATATCAACTGAAGAACGGGCTCCATATTGAAATTCTCGACTATTTTCCGGATTTTGTGATGGAGGGGAACCGTCCCGCGACCCGCTCGGAGACTCCCAACCGTCCCGCCTTCATCTTTTCCGTGGACGCTCCGGATTTGAAAAAGCCGGAGGTCTCCTGGGTGATCTCTGGGACCAATCTGGATGATATCAACCAGAAAAATCGATACACCATGGAATTGAAAGGTTTGGAGACTGCCAATGTCTCCGGATTGATGGTCCGGGTGGACAAAGGGCTGCCGATCATATTCCTGGGAGGGATCATCTCCATGATCGGTCTAGTGATGGGATTTTTCTGGAACCATCGCAGGGTGTGGATCCGCTGGCAGGATGGATACCTCCACGTCGGAGCCCATACAAACAAGAATTGGTTCGGTCTGAGGCGGGAGTTGGAGCAGGCTACGGAAAAAACGGATCTGCCGTTGTCTTTCAGTCCCGATCGACGTCAGGAGGTTGATTGAACATGGTGCAAGTGATGGAATATGCTCTCCTGGGGGCTTTTATCTTCTATCTGTTCGCTACCATCGCTTTTGTGACGGCAGTGACCGGAAAGGCTTCGCGGGTGGGTAAAGAGGCTCACACGCGAACCTGGGGTAACTGGGGGATTATCCTGACTATCATCGGGGTAGCTCTCCATCTGGTGTTTATTGTGACTCGAGTGTTGTTGGGGGGGCACTTTACCAGCAACATGTTTGAATTTACGGCATTTCTTTGCTTTACGATCGTGGCTGTGTTTATCGTGCTTTTTTTCCTCTATCGAAGTGTGACCCTCGGAGCCTTCGCTATGCCGATCGCCATGTTGATGGTGGCTTATGCGGCGGTCTTCCCCAAAGACGTGGAGCCTTTGATTCCGGCTTTGCAGAGTAACTGGTTGCATATCCATGTCACCACGGTGGCAGTGGGCCAAGGCGCTTTGGCAGTCGGTTTCGTCGCGGCTTTGATCTACCTTATCCGCTGGGTGGGGATGAATCGGAAGAGCAAGACGGCGATCTGGTTGGAAGTGATTATGGTTACGATTCTGATGGTGGCAGGCTTTGTCATCACAACCTTTCTCTTTTCGGCCACAGACTATGAAGCAACCATCCAGCATTCGGTAGAAGGGCAGCCGCTGGTTCAGGAGTATGACTTGCCGCCGATTGCAGGTCCCCATAACGGTAAGGTTGTCCAGATGGACTCCTTCCTCGGCATGAACAACCCACTGTTTGAAGCTCCTTCCTGGATGAAGGGGGAAGAGGCGGCCAAAAAGTTTAACTCTGTGCTGTGGTCGGTTCTCTCTGGACTGGTCTTGTATGCGGTGTTGAGGCTACTGTTCCGGAAACGGGTCTATGAATTGTTGTACCCGTTGGTGAGAAACCTGGATCTGGAGAAGGTAGACGAAATCAGCTACCGGGCGATTGCCATCGGATTTCCGATCTTTACCCTGGGCGGTCTTGTTTTTGCTATGATTTGGGCCCATGAAGCCTGGGGGCGGTTCTGGGGTTGGGATCCCAAAGAAACCTGGGCTCTGATCACTTGGCTCTATTACAGCGGTTATCTTCATCTTCGATTGTCTCGGGGATGGATTGGGTTGAAATCCTCCTGGCTGGCGGTGGGCGGATTTGCGGTCATTATGTTTAACCTGATCGCGATCAATCTGGTGTTCGCTGGTCTTCACTCCTATGCTTGATCCCAGAGAAGGTGGACCCGGTGGTTGCATTTGCATCATCGGGTTTTCCGTTGGGGCATAATGGAGAAGAATTCTCAGCCTGTGAAAGGGAGGAGTTGATCAGAAGGGATTGGACTCGTATTGCTAACAAATTTGTAAACAATCCCACACAGAACTGACGCAGGATGAAATGGTTTGCTAAGATGAATGTGGAAGGATTTTGTATAAGCTCAATCAAGAGCGAGGTCCATCCTCTATAGAGCTCCCTTTTTATCCGTGCGGATATGGTATTCTATAGAGAAGGAACCCAGTTGATTGGCCCTGTGAGGTGAATCAGGTGAAAAAGCAGGAACGTATTTTAGTTGTGGATGATGAAGACCGGATCCGCCGTCTGCTTCGCATGTACCTAGAACGGGAAGGCTACTGGATCGATGAAGCGGAAGACGGTGAGATGGCCCTGAAAAAAGGGATGGAAATCGATTATGATTTGATTTTACTCGATTTGATGTTGCCTGGTATGGATGGTGTGGACGTATGCCGGGAGCTACGGAATAAAAAGTCGACCCCGGTGATTATGCTGACAGCTCGGGGAGAGGAGACCAACCGGGTGGAAGGTTTTGAGGTGGGGGCGGATGATTATGTGGTCAAGCCCTTCAGCCCACGGGAACTGGTACACCGGGTGAAGGCGGTTCTCCGGCGTTCTTCGGCAACGGCTTTTCTGTCTACAGAGACGGAGACCCACAATGTGATTGTTTTTCCCGAGTTAACCATTGATCACGACGCTCATGAAGTGCGGGCGGGTGGGAGGGAAGTGTCCCTAACTCCAAAGGAGTATGAGCTTCTCCATTATCTGGCGACTTCCCCAGATAAAGTGTTTTCGCGGGAAGAGTTGTTGCGGGACGTCTGGAACTATGAGTTTTTCGGTGATCTGCGGACCGTGGATACCCATATCAAGCGATTGCGGGAAAAATTGAACCGGGCTTCTTCCCAAGCAGCCGCCATGATTCATACGGTTTGGGGGGTCGGTTACAAGCTTGAGGTGCCCAAAGATTGATCTGGCGTAGTGTGGTCGGGAAGTTGTGGTTGACCATCATCGCGTTGGTCACTTTGGTTCTCCTGATTCTTACTTTTTTTATGACGGGGCAGATTTTGTCTACGTATTACGAAGCGGAATTAAATAACATGAATGCCCTGGTCCGGGAGGTTCAAGACACTTTGCAGGGACCGGAGAAGGAGAGTCAAGAGGGGTATCTGCGCTCGGTTTTGAAAGTGGCGGAGTTGAATGAGACTTACACCATCCTTCTCGATCCGGACGGTTCCGTGAAGTCACTAACCTCCCCCAAAGTTCCCGATATGCCATGGCGGGACATCCTGGAACAGACGGAGATTGACAAGGTGTTTCGCGGGGAACCCGTCTCCCTGCGAACACGAGTGATTGTCGGTGATCAGGGTTCTCTGTTTAAAGATGAAGTGATGTTGGTGGCTCTTCCTCTGAAAAAAGGGGAAAAGGTGACCGGCGCGGTGGTGATGTATCGCACCCAAGGCCAGTTATCGGAAAACGAGATCAAGAAAGTGATCCTTTATTCCGTTTTGATCGGTATTTTTTTAACGACGATCTTTGCTTTCTTTCTGTCGAGTCGAATCACACAGCCTCTAATCCAGATGAAGCGGGGGGCAGAACGTATGGCTCGAGGAGAGTTCTCAGCTCGGGTTCCTGTTCGTTCTCATGAGCGGGATGAGATCGGCGATCTAGCGGTAACCTTCAACCGGATGGCAGGTCAGTTGGAAGAATCGATTCAGGCTTTGTCCAGGGAAAAGGAGCAACTGGCCAGTATCCTCCGTAGCATGGCGGACGGAGTGATCACTCTGGATGCCAAGGGACACGTGATTATGACCAATCCTCCAGCGGAGAGATTTTTGTCCGATTGGCGGAAAACAAAAGGGGATTCGGCATGGCCCTCACCATTGGAGCAGTTTTTCCGTCAGGTTCTCGAAGGGGAGAAAGAGGTTTTCGGGGACATCGATGTACATGGAAGTAGCTGGGCGCTGGTGATGGCCCCTCTGTATGCTAGTCCGGAGGAGATCCGGGGAGCGGTGGCGGTATTGCGGGATGTGACCGAAGAGCGAAGGATGGATAAACTGCGGAAGGATTTTGTGGCCAATGTCTCCCATGAATTGAGAACTCCATTATCGATGTTGCAAGGGTATAGTGAGGCTCTGATGGACGATATTGCCGCTTCACCGGAGGACCAACGGGAGATTACCCGAGTGATCCACGATGAATCCCTCCGCATGGGTCGTCTGGTAGGAGAACTGCTGGATCTGGCTCGGATGGAGGCTGGGTATATCCGGCTCGAGCCCTCGACGATGGATGTTTTGGCTATGATTCGACGGGTGCATCGTAAGTTCCAGGCGATCTCCAAAGAAGAAAAAGTGGCCCTGCAGGTGGATCTTCCCGACGGGATGGACCCTGTTCAATGGGATGAGGATAAGGTGGAGCAGGTGTTGACCAATCTGGTGGACAATGCCATCCGGCACACACCGGAAGGAGGCCGGGTCACACTGAGAGCGGTGCCTGCTGAGAAGGGGGTTCAACTGATTGTGGAAGATACCGGCAGTGGCATTCCACAAGAAGATCTCCCTTTCATCTTTGAACGCTTCTACAAGGCGGACAAAGCGCGGACCAGAGGACAGGGAGGGACCGGACTGGGGTTGGCGATTGCCAAACATATCGTTGAGGCCCATGCTGGCTCGGTCAGCGTCAAGAGCATAGAAGGAAAGGGTACCCGCTTTACGGTGCAATTACCTATGAAAACGCCTATGGAGAAAAAGACATCATGATCAAAAAACGTCCCTGAGCAATGGTCTTGACCCTGTCAAGTAGACAATGAAAAAAAGAACGGTTATGCGGCGACTTTTTCCCGATGCTC
>CAUGKZ010000029.1 GCA_959600065.1 uncultured Kroppenstedtia sp.
CATCTTACCAGATGGACTTTTTTCACTGTCTACCGTATGGGGATAATACCACAGTCAACAAGTGCGCGTGGCCTTTTTTCGGCTGGGAGAAATCAAAGTGGAACTATTGGAACCGACTTCTCCGGAGAGCACCATCGCTCGTTTTATCGAGAAGCGTGGAGAAGGGATTCACCATATCGCTCTTGCAGTGAAGGAGCTGGAGGGAGAGCTGGAGGGATTAGCAACAGCGGGGATCCGCCTTATCGATGAGTGGCCCAAACCGGGGGCCAACGGGACCCAGGTGGCCTTTCTCCATCCTAAATCCACAGGAGGTGTTCTTTACGAATTGTGCCAACCGGGAAAGCAGGGGATCCGAATCGGGGAGGACCAGGATGTATAAAAAACTGAATGAACTGGAAGCTCGTCGTCATCGGGCGGAGGTGGGCGGTGGTGATAAAAAAATTCGCTCACAACATGATAAAGGGAAACTGACTGCACGGGAGCGAATCGCACTCTTGCTGGATGAAGACTCTTTTGTGGAACTGAATCCCTTTGTAGAGAACTCCGCAGCGGACATCGGCGAGGCACCTGGGGAAGGGGTGGTGACAGGGTACGGGAAGGTAAGCGGTTGCTCGGTCTATGTTTTTGCCCAGGATTTCACGGTTTTCGGGGGAGCCCTGGGCGAGATGCATGCCTTGAAAATCGCTCGCCTCATGGATCTAGCGGCCCAGAACGGCGCCCCGATTATCGGACTGAACGATTCCGGTGGCGCCCGGATTCAGGAGGGGGTGGCCTCTCTGGATGGATACGGACACATCTTCTACCGAAATTCCATCTATTCTGGTGTTGTGCCCCAAATCTCGGTCATCATGGGTCCCTGTGCCGGTGGAGCTGTCTATTCTCCGGCACTCACCGATTTTGTTTTTATGGTGGAGGAGACCAGTCAGATGTTTATTACCGGACCTAAGGTGATCGAGACGGTCACAGGCGAGCAAATCTCCTCTGAAGAACTGGGGGGTGCCGGGGTTCACTCCACCCTGAGCGGAAATGTCCATTTTACCTCCGCTTCGGAATCAGAAGCGTTGGAATCAGTCCGGCGGTTGCTCAGTTTCCTGCCTCAAAACCATATGGAGGCACCGCCTCGTATTCGCACCCCCAAGGATGATGGCTGGGTGGAAGACCTGATGGATGTGGTTCCAGTGGAAGGGACCAAGGTGTATGATGTACATAGGGTGATCGAAAGGGTTGTCGACGGGGGGGACCTCATGGAAGTGCATGAGAAATTCGCCCGCAACATCGTCGTCGGCTTTGGCCGGATCGATGGACAACCGGTGGGGATCGCCGCTAACCAACCTAAGGTGATGGCTGGGGGATTGGATATCGATTCCTCAGACAAGCTGAGCCGGTTTATTCGGTTTTGTGACAGCTTTAATATCCCGTTGATCACTTTTGTGGATGTGACTGGGTTTCTACCCGGAGTGAACCAGGAGTACCAGGGGATTATACGCCACGGGGCCAAGATCCTGTATGCTTATTCCGAGGCGACAGTGCCCAAAATCACCGTCATTATCCGCAAAGCTTTTGGCGGGGCTTATGTGGCTCTCAATAGCAAAGCGATCGGAGCGGACGTGGTTTACGCCTGGCCCTCCGCCGAGGTGGCAGTGATGGGGCCGGAGGGGGCGGCCAATATCATCTATCATCGGGAGATCCGGGAAAGCGAGGACCCCTCCGCCACTCGCACTGAGAAAATTGAGGAATACCGCAAGCAATTTGCCAATCCTTACGTGGCGGCAGCCAAAGGGATGGTGGACGATGTGATCGACCCGAGGCAAACCAGGAACAAGCTGAGACAAGCTCTGGAGATGTTGCAGAACAAACGGAAGGACCGGCCTGCTAAAAAACACGGCAACATCCCACTGTAAAGAAGGTCCGGTACAGGGCGATCAGATCCGATTCCGATCCACCTGGTTTCAAGACTCGGAAGGTGCTTCTTTACACGGAGAGAGGGTGTGCGATTCCCTTCAAGGAGGCACAGAAGAAACACATAGAATGTAGCTGGCGGTGCCACTAAACTTAAAAACAAGCGTGGGAACAGGCGAACAGATTGAAATGATGGAGGAATCAGCATGGTTAATGAAGAGCGTTTGCTGGATGAGTTTTTGGAATTGGTCCAGACGGACAGTGAGACCGGAGATGAGAGGGCGGTTTGCGATCTGTTGAAGGAGAAGCTGACTCAAATTGGATTTACGGTGACGGAAGACGATTCCGCATCTGTGACCGGCCACGGGTCAGGGAACCTGATCGCCACGTTACCGGGAGATGACCTGTCAGCACCGGCGATTTACTTCACTAGCCACATGGACACGGTTGCCCCGGGGATCGGGGTGAAGCCCCGGATCGAGGATGGCTATGTGAAAAGTGATGGAACCACGGTGTTGGGAGCGGATGACAAAGCCGGCCTGGCCGCCCTTCTGGAGGGTGTTCGTACGGTAAAGGAGCAGGGGATTTCCCATGGTTCGATCCAGTTGATCCTTACTGCTGGTGAGGAATCAGGATTAGTCGGCTCCAAGAGTCTCGATCCTGGGATGCTGAAGGCGGATTTCGGATTTGCCATGGATTCCAATGGGCTGGTTGGTGAGATTATCACCGAAGCTCCTTCCCAAGTGCGGCTGGATGTAGTGATCCGGGGCAAAGCGGCTCATGCAGGGGTGAATCCGGAAGAAGGGATCAGTGCGATTCAAGTGGCCAGCCGGGCGATATCCAAAATCCCCTTGGGTCGGATCGATGGGGAAACTACTGCCAATATCGGCCGATTTCAAGGGGGCACCGCTTCCAATGTGATTCCGGAAACCGTGGAAATCCTAGCCGAGGCCCGTAGCCGGGATGAGGCCAAGCTGGAAGCCCAGGTGGACAAAATGGTGAAAGGGTTCAAAGAAGCGGCCACCGAACTAGGAGCAGAGGCGGAAGTGAAAGTGACTCAGATGTATCCGGCTTATAAGTTCGGAGAATCCGACGCCGTTGTGCAAAAGGCGGTTGCCGCCGTGAAAAAAGTGGGTCGTCAACCGAAATTATTGGCCAGCGGCGGCGGCAGCGATGCCAACGTCATCGCCGGTCATGGCATTCCCACAGTCAATCTGGCCATCGGTTATGAGGAGATTCACACGACCCAGGAACAGATGCCGATTGCAGAGCTGAACAAAGCAGCAGAACTGGTGGCCGCTCTGATCGAGGCGAGCCGGGAATAAAACAGAGAGGATATTTACAGGCTCACGGATCAGAAATCCGTGGGCTTTTTTATAGTAAGTATGAGACGAGGGTGTTCTTATGGTTACAAACCAGCTGTTTTGCTAGATGTCCCTGTCTGCTTGGATTCCCTCAAGCGGTGGGATTTCTCGTGATGAGGGGAGAGAATAGAATGCAGATTCAATCCCGCAAAGAGCGATGCAGGAATGGAAGTGAATTCATCATTCGGAGTGCTGTTCTGGAGGATGCATCAGCTTTGCTTGATCTCGCCAGGTCCGTGATTGCGGAAGGGCATTACCAGATCACAGAGCTGAGTGAATTTCAGTTGACTGTGGGGCAAGAGAGAAAGTGGATTCGGGAGATGACCAACTCTCAAGATGGAGTGATCTTGGTAGCGGAAGCAAGGGGAAAGGTCATCGGGATGCTGGACTTCCAAGGGGAAAGAAAGAGGCGTCTGAGCCATACCGGTTTTTTCGGAATGAGTGTGAGCCAGCCATGGCGAGGTAGAGGAGTGGGTTCTGCTCTGCTCCAGACCTTACTGGACTGGGCTGAAACCCATCCAACCATCGAGAAGGTGTGCCTGGAGGTATTCGCAGACAACGACAGGGCCATCTCCCTTTACCATCGGTTAGGATTCCAAGAGGAAGGGCGATGGAATCGGCAGGTAAAAACAGGAGAAGGGAAATACGTAGATCTACTTCAGATGGGGCCGGTTTGTGGACGACAATGAATAAAATTCGCGATAATTCGGGATGAATCCCCCGATATTCGTACAATCTAACAGCGATGGAGGATGAATAAAAAGGGGGATGGATCACCTTGAGTAATCGTTTGGAAGATGAGGGGAACCGGCGCCAACCATTTTGGCTCCATTTGTTTCCGGGTTTAAAGCAGGAGGGTGGGGTTGGCTCACCCGTGCCCTCTGCTGTCCCAGTGAAGGAGGAAGTGATGGATGAGTTCAACTGGAAGGTCAGGGACCGGGAGGTTGGAATCCTCTGGCGTTACACCCTCTGGAAATGGACGGATGCGACGGGGAATCCCTGCTGGGTAGAGACCAGTCGGGGCACTTTGAACCTCTACTTTTTCTCCATTTCGCTGATCGGTGAAGAGCGAGCTCTGTCCACCTCTCCTGATCCAATCTGAGGTTAACAAAACTCTCGATGGGTAGGATTTTTTGTTATCCCTCTGGGTAGTCAGAGGGAAGGCGGGTTGTGACCGCAGGTAAAGCCGTCTCTTTACTTGCGGTTTTTCACTTGTTCTGATTCCTACCTGTTCACAAAACAGTCAAGGATCGGGGACGAATTTCGATGGACAGAGGTGTCTCCCCGATGATTTCCCCGTCGGAATGAATGACGAGGGGGGGATCGGAGCGAAGGGTGATCCGGCGCCCCTCCAAGAGGAGGACGGAAGGATGGGAGGTATGTCTGCCTTTGTAGACGGAGGGGAAAAGTTTGATCAGGCCTGCTCTGGATAACCCATGAACGCAACAGAGATTCAAGAGTCCATCATCAGAGCGGGCCTCGGGGCAAATCTGCATACCACCGCCATAGTTGGGTTGGTTGCAGATGGCCACCAGCCACACTCGGTCAAAAACTTGTTCAATTCCATCCGTGATCAAGGTCACCTGGGCGGGTCGGTACTGTTTCAATGTCTGAAGAAAGCCAAGCAGATAGGCGAAACGGCCAAGACGTCGGCTGATAGAGGATTGATTCACCGCTTTCGCCACTTGACCATCAAAGCCGATTCCTCCAAAGCCGATCAGAGATCGGGTGCCGATCCGGGCGGTATCCATCGGTTGTATTTTATTGCGGAGCACCCGATACAAAGCTTGTTTCGGGTGCAGGGGAATTCCCTGAGCCTGGGCAAAATCGTTTCCCGATCCAGCAGGGATATAGCCGAGGGGGATTCCTGTATCTACCAGGGCATTCCCCACTTCATGCACCGTTCCATCCCCGCCTACCGCTACCACCGCCTCGATGTCACGACGGATCATCGATCGGACCAGTTCCGTCGCCTGACTGGGGGCGCTAGTAAAATAGACCTCATAGGGGGTCTGTTTTTGGATAAGCCATCCCTCCACTCTGGACCAGACACGTCGCCCCCGTCCATTGCCGGATACCGGGTTGACAATGAAAACATACATAGCTCACACCTCGATGTCCTTCCTTTTCCATGTCCCATAGAGCTGTCGATTCATATGAAGAAAAAGCCCGGGAGCCCATCGGCGCAGGCGCATTGCCCAACTCAGGCTGTGAGGGATGACCTTCAGCCGGGGGCGGTCGATCAATTGCAGGGCATGACAGGCGACCGTGTTGGCATCCAGTAGCCGTCGGGCAATCGGAGGCGGAAAGTATCCCGAGGGATCTTCAGCGCCGAAGAAGGGAGTTTGCACCGGCCCCGGACACAAAACCCCCACTTGGATCGCAGGGGCATATTCCAGATGGAGTGACTCTGAAAATCCCACCAGCGCAAATTTGGAGGCGACGTAGGGGGCCAGATTGGGGCTACCGGAAAGTCCCGCTACCGAGGCGATGTTCACCACGCGTCCGCCACCCCGCTTCAACATATGGGGAAGGAGGGTCAGGGTCATGCGGACCGCTCCCAGGTAGTTCGTCTCCATCATCGCTTGGTAATCCGAAAGTGGAATTTGGAGTGCCCCGCCGAAGCGGCCGAATCCGGCGTTGTTGATTAACACATCCACCTGTGGGTGGCATCGGATCACTTCGGCTATCAAATTTTCCACTTCCTCTTGACGGGTTACGTCACAGGTGAACCAATCCCCGGTCCCCAACTCTTCTCGCAGATGGCGGAGAGAGCGCTCGTTCCGGGCCACCAGCAGTGGATAATCCCCCTTTGCCACCAGTTCCCGTGCAATTTCCTTGCCGATGCCGCTGGAAGCCCCGGTGATCAAAACGATTCGTGACATTTGAATCCCCCGTTCATGACATCGGGACCTGAGGGAGGATGCGGCCGTCAATCCGTTCAAAAATATCATCCAGATCCCGCCCGGTGATGGTCAAACCGTGATTTTTCAATCCCACCACTGCACGGGAAGGGTCTTCCGCTTTGCGGATCTGATCTGCCACCGCTTCCGCCAGTTGCACTGTTCCGCAGGGATAGTTGATTTCTGTAGAAGTCACCCCATCCATCCAAGCATGGATATGGATAATGGCCCCCACCTCAGGATGTTCCGTATAGATCATCCAATGTTCAATCGCATCGACGGATGCCCGTTTGGGTTCGATCTGAGGAGGAACGCTGATTTCCATGGCCGGGGTGGTGTCATCAAAACCTTTGATCAATAGGATATCCCGTCCGATTTGATGAAGATTACCCTTATTTACCCCGCGGGCGCTCATCCAGAATTGGTTTTCTTCCCTGCGGGCGCTCAAATTTCCGTAGCTGAGCCCGCCGATCCCATATAATCGCTGGATATGACGGTAATCCCTAGGGGGTAACAGCTCCTGAATCGGGAACGGGGCAGGTAGCGAGTTCATCTCATCCAGTTTTTTTCCGGACTGGTAAATGTCCCGGGTGATTCTGTCTCCATCCCACAATGTTTCCGGCAGATCGGGGAAGAAGTGGTTATCGATGACCAACTGCGAAGTGGCCAAGGGTTGCAACCGTTCAAATACCTCCCGAAAATAACCTTCCGTGCCGAAGCTTTCCTTGACGGAATAACAGCCCTGTTCCAGGGTAAGAAAATAAGTTTCCGGTTCCCCGTTGCCAATGGATAGATAGATCATCAGGTTCCCGAGGGAACGGATGAGAACAGGGTATGCCGTATGTAAGATGTCTGTATGTGGCTTGCCTTCAGCCACGGTCACAACAAATGTCCCCTGTCCACTCCGCCGAAAATGACGGGGGCAGGCTTCATCGACGAAATTAAGAACCAGCTGGATTTTCGGCGGGACCTCCTCATCCAGCTGATATCCTTTGGATTCCATCTCCCGTTGCAATCCGGCAGCGAATTCTTTCAAAAAGGGGGAACCCTCCTGAGATCCGATCATTGCGAAGGTATTCATCTGATTTATCCCTCCTGTGATACCATAGGATTTATATTTATTTTTCCCTTTAAAGCCAAAATATACCTCGAATTGAACTGGCTTGTTTCATATGGCGTCACAGGTGTGTTGATTAGCTATATTTTAGGCAGGAAATAAGGTCGGGATGGTGGGACGGTGAAGAACCTTTGCGCTCTTTGCAAGAGATCGTAGCCGTCCCGCCATCCCCCTTCCCACAAGAAAAATTTTGCGACTCGGACAAGGAGAAGAGCGAAAGGTCAGTTTGTTTCTTTCACTCATTTCCTGGTTAATCAACAGCTCTGATTTTAGGTGGTAGATCGTGTTCTACCCTGCTCCGGCCATCCTACCAGGAAGTGAAGACCGGCCGCTTAAGAATCTGATCATCGGTCAGGGGCAAAGCCGGGGAGGTCAGCAATACCAGGATGAATGTTGCCCCTAAGCGTCTCTCGTGAGACTTTCAGATTGTAGTACCTGTGGCACAAAGGTCGCTTGAGTAACACACGACTCTCCTTCGCCCCCATTTTCCCAACAGCCCATGGGGTCATAAACGCGGGTCATTACGCATACTCCCTTTCCGAGGGAAGGAAAGGGGGAAGTGATGTGATTATTTGGAAACAAGGGACGGTTCTTCGGGTGGTGGAGGAAGAGAAAGAGGTGCAATGGTTGGAAGTAAGAGAAGAGGAGGGAAGGGAGGAGCGGGCGGTTCATTATCCTCTTTTGTTGGGCCGTTGTGAACCGGGAGACCGAGTGTGGCTCAACACCACGGCGGTTCAGTTGGGCTTGGGTACGGGCGGGGTCCACTTTGTGGCGGGTTGGGTGGATCGTCCCCCCCAATCGGAACCGGTTCAAGGTCACATGATGAAATTGCGTTACACCCCTTGGCAGGTAGCCCTGGCAACGGGTGAGGAGCCGGGAAGCCGCTATTCCGAGATCCTGAAAGAAAGGAATTCACTCGATGGTACACCGGTGTTGATTGGGGAATTGCATAGTATGTTACCAGTAGCGGTGGCCACTTGGCGGGATTTGGCCGACAGTGACCCATCCCCCCGCATCGTCTATGTGATGACGGACGGTGGTGCTCTGCCGGCTCCTTTCAGTCGGCACATCCGGTTGTTGAAAGAAGCCGGTTGGCTAACGGGAACTGTGACTTGTGGTCATGCTTTCGGTGGGGATCTGGAAGCGATCAACCTCTATTCTGGGCTGTTGCTGGCCCGCCATGCTTTGCAGGCGGATCTGATCTTTGTCTCTATGGGACCAGGAATCGTGGGGACGGGGACCCCCTTCGGCTTTTCCGGAGTGGAGCAGGGGCAGGCGGTCAACGGGGTTTACAGTCTGCAAGGGTTGCCTGTGGTGATCCCTCGCATCCAGTCCGTGGATCCGAGAGAACGTCATTGCGGGTTGAGTCATCACACGGTCACCAACCTCACGTCAGTGGCGTTGGCCCCTGCAGTGGTTCCTCTGCCACAGCCTTTACCTGAAGAGATTCTGGAAGAGATCGGGGGCTTGCAGGAGCGTTGCCAGGTAGGACACCATTGGTTGGAGGCGTCCGTCACCGCCGAGGAAGTAGAGGAACGTCTCCTGAATTATCCGGGGAAGGTTCGCAGTATGGGGCGCGGGATTCGGGAGGATCCACTCTTCTATCGGACTATTTCTGCTGCGGCGGTTGTTGCTTTTCAACTATGGAAAGGGATCGGTGCCGGATGGACTGCTGCCGACGCAATAGCTCATCTAACGTCAGCTGTTGGCGGGAGTATTGCCGCAACCAAGCCTGCACCTGCCACCCTTTTCCGACGATCCTGAGCTGTCTTTCGCCCATCTCCACTTTCATCTGTTTCACCTCTGGTCATGGATTGGCAAATGCGGAGAAGAGACACGTCCGCACCAGTTTATCTGAAGGAGAAGAAGATTATACCTGCCCGCGTGTTTCGGTGAGGGAGGCAGAATCCTGTATAATGGATAGGGATGATTTAGGAGGTGCTGAAGTTGAGGAAATTGGAAGAGCAGACGATTCATAGTCGCACCCTATTTGAAGGCCGGGTGATCCGGGTGGAGTTAGATGAAGTAAGACTTCCCAACGGGGAGACCTCCACCCGGGAGTTGGTCCGGCATCCGGGAGCGGTTTCGGTGTTGGCTGTTACTGAGGAGGGGAAGATCGTCTTGGTACGGCAGTACCGGAAACCCTTGGAAAGGGAGATTCTCGAATTGCCCGCGGGCAAACTGGAGCCAGGGGAAGAGCCGGCAGACTGTGCTCGGCGAGAATTGGAGGAGGAGACGGGGTACCGGGCGACGGAGTTGACGCACTTGGTCTCCTTTTACACTTCCCCTGGCTTTGCGGACGAGCTATTGCACTTGTATGAGGCACAAGGGGTGTCCGAGGGAACTTTTCAACCTGATGAGGATGAGTTTGTGGAACGGGTGGAGCTGACTTTGGAGGAAGCTTTTGAGCGGGTGAAGTCCGGGGAGATTTGCGATGCCAAGACGGTGACGGCTCTTTATATTCTGCAAGGTCGGGAGCAAAGGGCTCGATGACCCTGAAATCGGTTTTTGCCGACCTCCATATCCACATTGGCCAGACGGAAGGTGGACTCCCAGTGAAAATCACTGGTTCTCGCAATCTCACCTTTGACAATATTGTTCAAGAAGCGGCCCACCGCAAAGGGATCCACATGATCGGCATCATCGATGCCCATTCGCCGCCGGTTCAAGAGGAGATCGCACGCAACTTGGATGAGGGACGTTATGAAGCTCTGCCCGGAGGCGGAATCCGTTATCGGGAGACCACTGCGATTCTCGGCGTGGAGATCGAGGTGAAAGGAACCGGGAGAGGTGTGGCCCATCTGTTGGCCTATTTTCCCAATTTGGATGTGATGCGCACCTTCAGCAGTTGGATGTCCCACCATGTGAAAAACATGCAATTATCCACGCAACGCTTCCACGGAGACTTGAGAGACCTGGAAGGGAAAGTGGCGGACTTAGGCGGATTGCTGATACCAGCCCATGTGTTTACCCCCTTTAAAAGTGTCTACGGCAGTGCGGTGGATCGGATGTCAGATCTGTTGAACATGGATCAATTGGCCGGGGTGGAATTGGGACTCTCCTCGGATTCTACGCTTGCCG
>CAUGKZ010000030.1 GCA_959600065.1 uncultured Kroppenstedtia sp.
ACTGCCCAATTCCTCTTCCACAATTTCATTGCAAAGTTCAATGCACTCATCACAGATGTAGACACCGGGCCCGGCCACCAGCTTCCGGACCTGATCCTGTGATTTACCGCAGAAGGAGCATTTCAGTTGCCCTTTCTCCTCATTGAATTTAAACAACCGTATCACCCCTCTCAAGGTCTGTCAGCGGGTGATCATTACCTGATCCACCACCCCGTATTCCATGGCTTCCTGAGCATCCATAAAGAAATCGCGGTCAGAATCCCGTTCAATTTTTGAAAGGGGTTGACCGGTCCGCCCAGCCAAAATTTCATAAATCCGCTTCCTGGTCTGAAGAATCCATTCGGCGTGAATCTGTATATCGGCGGCCTGACCACGCACTCCCCCGAGTGGTTGGTGGATCATCACCTCACTGTTCGGCAATGCAAATCGTTTCCCTTTGGTTCCGGCCGCCAGCAGGAATGAGCCCATACTGGCAGCCATCCCCACACAGATGGTGGAAACGTCGGATTTTATGTACTGCATGGTGTCGTAAATCGCCATTCCCGCCGTGATTGATCCTCCCGGGGAATTTATGTACAGTGAGATCTCTTTGTCCGGATCGTCCGCCGCCAAAAACAGCATCTGCGCAACCACCGTGTTGGCAATCGTATCGTCGATCGGACTCCCTATAAAGATTATGCGGTCTTTCAACAGACGGGAATACAGATCGTATGCCCGCTCTCCCCGACTGGTCTGTTCTACAACCATGGGGACCAAGTTCACGATTTCCCCTCCCTTCAGGACATAAGTTTAAAAACAAGGCACGCTCTTCACGTGCCTCGCTTTTGTTCCGTCCTATTCTCATTATGCCGCATTTTTACTGTTGGATACAAGTAGGTCAATCGTTTTTCGGATCTTCACTTCATCTCGGATCTGAACGAAAGCGCCTTGAGCCTCAAGGAGTTTACGGATTTCTTCGGTGTCACGGCCCATCTCTTCTGCCAATTTTTTCACTTCCGCTTCCGTCTCTTCTTCACTCACTTCCACATTTTCCTGAGCGGCGATGGCTTCCAATACCAGGTTGGCCCGCACCTTCTTTTCCGCATCCTCTTTAAACTGTTCACGGAGCTCGGACCTCTCCTGTCCAGTAAATTGAACATACTGATCCAGATTGATCCCTTGCATCTGGAGTTGCTGTTCAAAATGTTGCAGCATATGATCGATCTCATGCTCCACCATCACATCCGGCAGGTCGATCTCCGCCAGTTCGGAGGCTTTTTCAACCAAAGAGTTCCGTTTGTAGTTCTCTTCTTCCTTAGACTTCTGTTCTCTCAATTTATTCTCAATATCCTTTTTCAATTCATCCAAGGTGTCCAATTCGCTGACATCCTGAGCAAACTCATCGTCTAACTGCGGCAACTCCAAGCGTTTGATTTCGTGCACCTTCACATGAAATACCGCTTCTTTGCCTGCCAGTTCTTCAGCATGGTACTCCTCGGGAAAGGTCACCTGGACTTCTTTTTCCTCTTCAGGTTTCAGCCCGATCAGTTGCTCTTCAAAGCCAGGAATGAACTGACCGGATCCCACTTCCAGAGTGTACCCTTCCGCCTTGCCGCCTTCAAAGGATTCCCCGTCGACAAATCCTTCAAAATCGAGGGTGACCCGGTCCTTTTCCTCTACAGTTCCCTCTTCCACCGGGTTCAGTTGCCCCTGGCGTTCCTGCATCCGCTTCAGCTCGGCTTCCACATCTTCCTCCGTGACGGAGAAGTCTTTTTCCGGAACTTCCAGCCCTTTGTAATCGCCTAATTTCACTTCCGGCTTGACGGTCACCGTCGCTTTGAAAATGAAAGGAGTTCCCTTTTCCAGTTGCTCAATGTCAATCTCTGGTTGATCCACAGGTTCAATTCCTGTCTCTTCCACCGCAGACTGATATGCCTCTGGAACCAGGATCTCCACAGCATCTTGATACAAGGCCTCCACACCAAAGCGTTTTTCAAAGATCGGGCGCGGAACCTTGCCTTTACGGAATCCAGGTAGATTCACATCTTTTACCACTTTTTTAAATGCTTGATTGAGGGCTTCCCCCAGCTTCTCTTCATCCACCTCAACCGTGAGTACACCACGGTTGTTCTCATTCTGATCCCAGTTTGCCTTCATCAGTATTTTCCCTCCTGACGAACTCTATTACCAACCATGCAGGCACAACAAAGATAGCACCCACAAGGAACCCGTGCATTTAAGCAACTGCTTCATTATACCATATGCGGATTCTGTTGCAATAGAGACCCACCACCCGGCAATCAAAACAAAAACCCCGGGCAGGGGCCTCTTTGCTGACAAAGTTGTAACTCCATCCGATCCACACGAAAGCTGTAATTGAGTTGATTCGAGATGGGGTTTCACGATGAAACCCCATCCTACTTTCAGAGCAGTTTGGCATCCCAGGAGGGATTCGAACCCCCGACCGACGGCTTAGCATACCACCATGGCTTTCGCCACCAAGAAAGATTGTTTGTGGTCTGGACTATATCTTCACCATTTCAGGTGCGGCACGTATAGTCTCTACGGAACCTCACGATCATTCCCACGCCATCTCGTGGCCTCGAATGATACTTCAGAGTCTCTACCCTCGGGCACAATGACCCAAGCCTTTGAAACTCCTGAATCCCCTCTAGAGGGATCGTAAGTTTCCTCGGTGTCGCCATCAGCATCATCTGTTAAGGGTTCACCGATACAGTGCCGTCCACTCTGCAGGTTTCTGTTTTCCTACAGAGGCTCCAAATTAAAGGCCGTTGCTCTATCCAGCTGAGCTACTGGGACCCGGCGGAGAAGTTACAACTCATGAAATTGATTATACCATAGATATCCAAACCGTCAAGGGGTTACTCCCCTTTAACAGCGGGGAATTTCCCACCCAATCCGGGAAGACGCTCCCCATCCGGTGTGAAGAATGAGACGATGACATCCGCTCCCTCGGTGGTCTCCAACATCGCATAAGACGGTTGGGGAAATCCCCCCCGAGGACTCACCAAGCTCCCAGGATTGATCAATAACACACCGCCTACCCACTCTGACAATGGAATATGAGTATGTCCGAAACAGGCGATCTCTGCACCTACCTCTTGCGCACGATACTGCAAGGGAAGAAAAGAAGAACCAACTTGGAGTCGGTGCCCGTGGGTGATCAGGAAGCGGAGGCCAGCGCCTTCCCAGTGTGCTTCCCAAGGAGCTTCCACCCAATCACAATTCCCCCGGACTGCTGTCAATCCTCCCGGAAGTTGGGCACTTTCAGTGCAGAAGTCTCCGCAGTGAATCACATGATCTGCTTGTTCCCGATTCACCACTTCCCGCAGAAGATCTTCTTCCCCATGGTTGTCACTCACAATCAGAACCCTCACGACAGATTCACCTCCCTGTCGTCCCTTCCGCAGAAAGGGAATCTTTTAACAGGTCGCGTAACTGCTGGACCGCCCGGGATCGGTGACTGATCCGATTTTTCATCTCGGCAGGCAGCTCGCCCATGGTGCACCCCTGTTCCGGGAGAAAAAAGAGCGGGTCATAACCGAAGCCATGCTTCCCCCGGGGTTCTTCAGCAATGCGACCTCTGCACTCCCCACGAAAGGTTTTCGTATCTTTTCCTGGGATCGCCAGAGCGAGTACACAGACGAACCTAGCCCCTCTCTTCTCTTGCGGAACTCCTTTTAATGCTTGTAACAACTTTTCATTGTTGGCCTGATCTGTCGCTTCGGGACCCGCATAGCGAGCCGAATACACACCGGGCGCTCCCTTTAAAAAGTCGACACACAATCCAGAATCGTCAGCGACTACCGGAAGACCTAAAATTGCGGCGATCGTCTCCGCTTTTTTAATAGCATTTCCTTCAAAAGAGTCGCGATCCTCCACAATCTCAGGCAATTCTTCGAAGTGATCCAGCCCCACCACGTGGATCCCGAAAACGGAATGAAACATGGCATCCAGCTCTGCCACTTTGTGCGCATTGCGGGTGGCAAACACCCATTCAGTTTCCGGTTGGGCGGTGGTTTTTACTTCCCCCATCCTTCTTCCCCCCAATCCCACGTGCAGCCTCTTGTAGCACTTCTTTCTGCATACGGATCAGCTGCTCCGTCCCGTGACTCGCCAAAGACAGAAGCTGTTGGAGTTCCTCCGGGGTGAAGGGGGATTCCTCACCGGTTCCCTGAATCTCTACATACTTCCCAGAACCGGTCATCACCACATTCATATCCACTTTCGCCTTGGAATCTTCTTCATAGCAAAGATCCAGACTGGGTTGACCATTCACGATCCCTACACTGGTAGCTGCCAGGAAATCAGTGATCGGCATCGTGTTCAAAGTTCCCGATTTCACCAGCCCGTGAATCGCCTGGGTCGCGGCTACGAAGGCCCCGGTGATGGAGGCGGTACGGGTACCTCCGTCCGCCTGAATGACGTCACAGTCCAGCCAGATAGTCCGCTCTCCCAACCGATCTAGTTGAATCACTGATCGCAGACTGCGCCCGATTAGGCGTTGGATTTCCATCGTCCGTCCGCCTACTTTGCCTTTGCTGGATTCGCGGATGGTCCGAGATTGAGTGGCACGGGGCAACATGGAATACTCCGCAGTCACCCACCCCTTCCCAGATCCTCGCAAAAAGGGGGGTACACGTTCTTCCACCGATGCAGTGCAGATCACTTTGGTATCTCCCACACACACCAAGACGGACCCTTCTGCATGCTTGATGTAATCGGACATCATCTCCACTTTTCTCAACTCGTTGTATTGTCGTCCGTCCACCCTCAACTTGTACCCCTCCATTATGTATATTTTATGAAACAGCAGGGGAAAACCCGCTTGTCAATCATACACCACGACAAGTAGTTTATTATTATATCACAGCCCAGAGGCCGGTGCGAGCTTCCTGATCAAAAGAAAAAGAGGCGGGTTCACCTCTTTAGCCTGACCGGATCCCGATAAATCCATGCGGGAAAGATTAGAGTCCGACGGGGTTTACTCGTTTGGGACGAAGAACCGGTTTGTTAAACAGCTCGCCCCCCTCACTGTCCACACTGGATTTACCCTCCACAGTAATCTTCACTTTTTTGGCCGCCGTGTTTTCTGTCAGAGATAGAACGATCGCATGGAGAGCATCCTGGGAAGCTTTCTTTTCATCGCTGTATTGAAGCAGTTCTTTTCCAAAATCAGCAATGGCTGTATCTCCCTTCATCTTGACACTGTTCACCTGGGTGGATTCAACCAGAGCGCTGACTAATTCGGAGCCGTGTTGAGGGCCTTTAATCAACTCTTTCATCGCCGCCACTGCTCCGTGATCCTGACGTTGGATCATCCGCGTGACTGGAACATAGTATACGGTATTATCTTTTGTCTGTCCCAAGAAGTACAAGGTGACCGGCATGCTGTTACTCACCTCGACCCCCTGAGCTACCTCCAGATTGATGCCTCCGTTACGAGTCATCCCTTGAGCCGGTGTCTTCCCTTTCGGCATGACCTTCAGTGGCTGTCCATTCACTCGAATATCCACTCGTTTCACAGAGTCAAATCCGGTCAGGGTCCATGTGACTGCACTCAGGATCTTCTCTTCCATCTTTGCATCGTAGTCGAGGAATTTTTTTGAGAAATCGATGACGGCGGTCCCATCCTTGATGTCCAATCCCTTCACTTCGGTCCCCTTCGGTAGAATTCCGCTGAATCCTTCTGGAAGATCCGACTCGGCAGGGCCCCCTTTCACCATGTACTTCATGGCCTCTTTAGCAATCCCCTCCACTTTGGGAACATTCATGGAGTAGGGGACCAGATAACCCGTATCTGACAGGAAATATAGCTCCAATTCATCCTGTTTCCGGGACACTGCCTTCTCTTCCGAGGCTCCCGTATCTTTGTCTTTTTGCTCCATCTCTTTGGGGGGTGGATCGATGGGGGGTGATTCGTTTTCAGGACCGAACAGACATCCTGACAAGGCTAGGGATAGAATCAGCAAAGGGGCAAGCCCTTTGAACCATTTGTTCCACATGTGTATTTTCCCCTCCTGGGACAAAAGTATCTGGTACATGTATACGAGCCCTGAGGGAAAATATCACACTTGTTTGGTTTATGACTGGATTCATAGAAAAACCCCCGCCATATCGGCGGGGGAAAAGGGCAAGGTGCTCGGTTTTCATCCGACACGACTTTCATCCAAAGCCGGCAGGACCACCTGCTCCACCTGCAGGGGCTGGTGGAGCCAATGCTCCGCAATGTTGCGGAAGGATGCCGGGTGACCGCTGGTGAAGAAGTGATGTTCCTCGGGACGGCGGGAAGGACCTTCCCGAAGGAGTCCATCCCTACGCAGGATTGCAATCAGTTCTCGGGTGGTTTCCTCAGCGGAACTGATCAGAGCCACCCCCGGCCCCATCTCCTGGGAGATCATGGAGGAAATCAAGGGATAGTGGGTGCACCCCAGAATCAACGATTCCAGTCTGTGACCTTTCAATGGAGCCAGGGATTCCCTCAAGATTTTACGTGATTCCTCATTCTCCACCCCCCCGCTCTCTACCAAGGGAACCAAGGCGGGGCAAGCGAGACTGACCACATACAACCTGGGGTCGATCCGCTTCAATGCCCGTTCATAAGCAGAACTTCGGATCGTTCCTTCGGTGCCGATCACCCCGACCCGTCCCTGTCGCGACACTTGGATTGCCGCCCGGGCTCCCGGTTCGATCACTCCCAACACCGGAACATTCACCTGATGTCGTACCTCATCGAGAGCGCAGGCTGTGGCAGTATTGCAAGCGATCACGAGGGCTTTCAGAGGGGACCCGGACAAATAGCGGACGATTTCCAGCGTGAATCTACGAACCTCATCAGAGGATCTGGGACCATAGGGACAACGGAGGGTATCCCCGAAATAAAGAACTTTTTCCTTGGGTAATTGCCGAAAAACCTCCCGGACCACGGTGAGACCTCCGACACCAGAATCCAGAATGCCAATGGCACTATCTACAGAATGTTGATGAGTCAAAACCTTCCATCCCCCATGAACCAGGTTGGCTCCGTTTTTCTTGCTGTCACCTTTGTTCAGAATATGTAGCTCGTAACAAAGCGGTTTGTGCGGGTTTCCGGGAGTGTGGTGATTCTATCAAATATCCCCTTCCCGGAAATAGAGCCTTACATCCGCCGAATTAAAAAACTTCCCTTCAAAGTCCGGGAAAGTTCTCCGGAGGAAAAAACATTCCCTCCGGAGATCAGACCTATCCGTTTAAACAGGGAGAGGAGTGTATCTCTCAGGAGATCTACTTGATTTCAAGATGGAGAAGCGAGAGGTGCTTGGTCATCTCCCGCACTTCCTCTTCGGAAAAACCGGACAGCACTTGAGACAAGTAGGACCGACGGGCCTCCATCACATCTTCGATGATCTCTTTTCCCTTCTGCAACAGTTGGATCCGTACCACCCGCCGGTCCCGGTTATCACGAATTCGATCCACCAACTCGTTTTTTTCCATCCGATCCACCAAATCAGTCATCGTACTGCATGCCAGATACATCTTCTGACTTAGATCACCGATGGTCATGTCCCCTTCATCATTTAGCAACAATAAAGCGGTGAATTGTGGAGGAGTGATCGGGAATTCATTGAGAATCTCCCGACCTTTTCGTTTCACTACTGTACTGATCTCTCTGAGCAAGCATTCAATTTCGGCCACCAGCTCTTTTGACAAACCCGCTTGATTATCCATTTCCGTTAACCCCTTTAACGGCTCCTTGCCGATCTGTTCCCCCCAAGTTCGCTTGCAACGGATAGGGTCTGTCCTATTCAATATAGTAACGGGTGAATCCGCCTGACACAAGTGTGCACAAAAATGGGACAAGAAATCCTCATCCATCCGCCCCAGGACCCTCAACGGATCCAATATCCATATAAAGTCTCAAGACCGCACGCTCACACCATGATATGATTCTATCATCCCCAACCTTTTCCATCTAACGTTGTCAAGAAAGAACACACTTCTGTCAGGGCTGTTGATAAACCATAAAGTGGATAACGGGTACGAAACGACCCTTTCACTCTTCCCATTGCCCCCATCGCAAAATATGATTTGAGAGGACGGGGATGGCGGGACGGCTCCGATCTCTTGCAAAGAACGCATAGCGAGACCCGGGAGCGGAAAGCGACCCTGGCGAGACTTGTGCCCTATGGGTGCAAAGGCTCTTCATCGCCCCCCATCCCCACCTTATTTCCTACCTAAAATATGGCTAATCAACATGCCTACGTTTCTATATCAATATTTATCCCCCCACAAGGAGGGAACCTCATGGATGTATCCACTTACCTTCACCGGATCGGGATCTCTACCGTCAGCCATCCGGATCGACGATTTCTCTCCCGGCTGCAGGAGAACCATCTGCTCCATATTCCCTTTGAAAATCTGGATATCTCTCTTCACCGACCGATTCGCTTATCATTGCCCCAAGTTTATGAAAAAGTGGTGGAGCGGGGCCGGGGCGGCTTTTGTTATGAACTGAACGGATTGTTCCAATGGCTCTTACAGGAGTGCGGATTTCATACGAGTCTTATCTCCGCTCGCGTGCGGGAGGCAGATGGTTCCTTCGGTCCCGAATTTGATCATTTGGCTGTGTTGGTCTTATTGGAAATACCTTATGTGGTGGATGTGGGTTTCGGTGACTCCTGTCGACATCCACTGCCTTTAACCGGGGATGAGGTGGAAGACATCAGCGGTCGTTACAGGGTGGTGGCAACGGATGATGGAGAAGGCTATGTCCTGCAAAGAAGGATAGAAGGCCATTGGATGACAGAATATCGTTTTACAACTCTCCCCTATAAATTACAAGACTTCACCTCCATGTGCCAGCATCACCAAACCTCCCCTGCATCCACGTTTACACAGAAAAAGATGTGCTCCATCGCCACTGAGCAGGGAAGGATCACACTCACTCAGGATTTTTTGACTATCGCCCGGGACGGGGCCAAACAGAAACACCCGGTTACATCGGACCAGCAGTTTCATGACAAGCTCCTGCGTTATTTTAGAATAAAGTTGTGATGAGTGAATGGGAACAGACACCATCCACCCCACACATAAAAAAACCCTACACTGGTGTAGGGCAAAGGGATGGGGTTAAATTTTCAATTCACCGAGCCGGACCAACTCCACCACTGCTTGCGACCGTCCTTTCACATTCAACTTCTGCATTACGTTGGAAATATGATTTCGGACGGTTTTTTCGCTGATAAAGAGTTGCTGTGCGATCTCTTTGGTCGTCTTGTCCTGCACCAACAGCTCAAACACTTCCCTTTCCCTGTTGGTTAACAAAGGCTTCCCTTTCTGGTTGCTCGTCAAGTGTGTCACCCCTCCTTGCTCGGGCTCTTGGAACACGAGGGTCAGGGACTCAGTCAGGTTATCTTATGAACGGGCTTATCACGTGGTGCGGTGGCCGACGAAAATTAGGCTGTTGGGGCTCGGGAAAGCTCGTTTATTTCAAGGGTACCCTGTATCCTATGCCTGCCTAAATTCGGGGGGACTCTCTCCCGCTTCTCAGGTGGGATCTCCACTACCCTTCCTTCAAGAATATAAAGGGAAATCGTGCAGGAATTACTCTTCTCCAACTTTTCTGATCTATATGAGGTCTTGGGTTAGTCTATCCTACCATGACATGGTAATCTATTCATAGGCAAGAGAGAACGGAAAAGCCTCACCGCCTGGGCCGAGTTTACGGCAAAGGGGGTGAGGCGCATGGAATGGCTTCAGGTAATCGCGGCGTTGCTCGTCGCCCTTGTGGCCGTTGCTCGCTTCTTCCTGGACTGGCAGAGTTGCCACCGGAAGAAGTAGCGTTGACCCCTTGTTTTTGGGCACTTAAAAGCCGTAAGTAAAGCTGGCACTTTACCTACGGCCACAGGCCCACGGTGGGGCTTCCCTGAGCACGTTCTCTCTTGCCAATATTATATACACTTTGTATGGTGATATGCAAACAACCAAAAAAAGCTGGCAAGATCAATTCCAACTCGGCTTCTCTCATTTCACGTCTACGAGCAGGGCTGTTGATGAACCCTAAAGTGAATGATAGGAACGAAACGATCCTTTCGTTCTTCCCATTGCCCCCGTCGTAAAATACCGCTTGGGGGGGAGGGCTACGATCTCTTGCCAAGAGCGCAAAGGCGAATCAAAGCCCCACCATCCCAACCCTATTTCCTACCTGAAATAGGGTGAATCAACACGCCTGATGCATCAGAATGGAAATATGATTTCGGATAGGTTTCAGCTGCAGGGCTGTTGATGTACCAGAAAATGGGCGGCGGAAGGGAGTCGTGTGCTGCCATAGCGAGACCTGGGAGCGGAAGCGACCTTGGCGAGACT
>CAUGKZ010000031.1 GCA_959600065.1 uncultured Kroppenstedtia sp.
GTGGTGGTTCGTAACCGGGCAGCGGGTTCCCTCGCCTCTCGTCTGGGATTGGAGGAGGGGCGGGAGTTTTCTCGACCGGTGGTGGAGTTCTATTTGAAGGACGATAAGCTGGGAGATCCTCTGATCAATGAAGATCATATCGCTCTGCTCCAATTAGCGACGGAAGAACAGGTGACTGGTATGCGGGAGGCTGCTCTTCAGGTGAATCAGCATTTGTCGGTGCTGATGGCTGAGAAAGAGATCATATTGGTGGATTTCAAGCTTGAGTTCGGAGTAGATAGCCAGGGGGAGCTTCTCCTCGCCGATGAAATCTCTCCGGATACCTGCCGCTTCTGGGACCGGCAAACCTATGAAAAGTTGGACAAAGATCGATTCCGACGGGATCTGGGTCATGTGGAAGATGCCTATCGCGAAATTTGGCACCGTTTGGGAGGGGAAGCCCATGTATAAAGCGATGATCACAGTTCGTCTGAAACCCAGTGTGTTGGATCCCCAAGGGACTGCTGTCAAGGGATCCCTTCATTCTCTCGGTTACGCTGAAGTAGAAGGAGTCCGGATCGGCAAAACGATGGAGCTTTGGCTGAACACCACAGATGAGGCCGAGGCGGGAAAACGGGTAGATGCCATGTGTCAGCAGTTGTTGGCCAACCCGGTGATCGAGGATTACGAGTACCGACTGGAAAAGGAGGCCTAATTATGCGATTCGCTGTTCCGGTTTTTCCCGGTTCCAACTGTGATGTAGACTGTGCCAAAGCGGTGCGGGAGATTCTGGATCGTCCGGTGGACCTGGTCTGGCATACCGAAGGCAACCTGGAAACCTATGATGCCATCATTCTGCCCGGTGGATTCTCCTATGGAGATTACCTGCGTACAGGGGCACTGGCCCGCTTCTCTCCTGTGATGGATTCCGTGGCGGAGGCAGCGGAAAAGGGGAAGCTGATCCTCGGAATTTGCAATGGTTTCCAAATACTCTTGGAAGCGGGGCTGCTCCCGGGTGCCATGCGGGTGAACGACCACCTCCAATTCCGCTGTGCCATCCAATCTTTACGGGTGGAGAATCATCAGCTTCCCTTTACCCGTCTGTATGAAGCCGGAGAGGAGATTCATTTTCCCATCGCTCATGGGGAAGGAAATTACTACTGTGATCCAGAGACTCTGAAGACATTGGAGGACCAAGGGCGCATCGTTTTCCGTTATTCCGGAGAAAACCCCAACGGTTCCGTGTCCGGCATCGCCGGGGTGACCAACTCGCAGGGAAACGTGCTGGGATTGATGCCCCATCCGGAACGGGCGATCTATGATTGGATGGGAACTGCCGACGGCGTTCGTCTGTTTCAATCCATGCTTCAAACCTGGGAGGGGATGTATGGTGCAGCCTGAACAAAGGATAAGGGAATCCGTGGTGGAGCGGGTAACGGAGTCTGAGCCGACCCCGGAGGAAATCAAAGAGCAGCAGCTATATCTGGAGCTGGGGTTGGTCGCAGATGAGTATCAACTGATCATCGATCATCTCGGAGGATTGCCTAACTGGACGGAGTTGGGGATTTATAGTGTGATGTGGTCGGAACATTGCAGTTACAAAAACTCGAAACCGCTCTTGCGCCGGTTCCCTGTGGAGGGAGCCAGAGTCCTGCAAGGCCCAGGGGAAGGGGCAGGTGCCCTGGATATCGGAGATGGCCAAGCGGTGGTCTTCAAAATTGAGAGCCACAACCATCCGACGGCGGTGGAGCCCTTTCAAGGTGCGGCCACCGGTGTCGGGGGAATTATCCGGGATGTGTTTTCCATGGGAGCCCGGCCAGTGGCTCTGCTCAATTCTCTTCGTTTCGGAAAGATATCCAACCCCCGGGTTCGCTATCTTTTTGAACAATCCGTGGCGGGGATCGCCCACTATGGAAATGTAGTTGGGATTCCCACTGTTGGCGGAGAAGTGGAGTTTGACGAGAGCTACGAAGGAAATCCTCTGGTCAATGCCATGTGTGTCGGAGTCTTATCCCATGATGAATTGCAAAAGGGGATCGCCACAGGAACTGGGAATCCAGTGATCTATGTGGGAGCCGGTACCGGGCGCGATGGTATTCACGGAGCCACCTTCGCCTCTGAAGAGTTAGGGGAAGATTCCGGGGAGAAACGTCCCTCCATTCAGGCAGGAGATCCCTTTATGGAAAAACTGCTCCTAGAAGCTTGCCTGGAGTTGGTGCAAAAAGGAATTCTGATTGGGATTCAGGATATGGGAGCCGCCGGGCTGACCAGCTCCAGCACGGAGATGGCTGCTAAAGGCGGTTCGGGCATGGTACTGAATCTAGATGAGGTTCCGCAGCGGGAAACGGGGATGACCCCCTACGAGATGCTGCTCTCCGAATCCCAGGAACGGATGTTGTTGGTGGTGGAGAAAGGCAAAGAGGATGAGGTGCGGGAAGTCCTGGACAAATGGGAATTATCCTCAGCGGTAGTGGGACGGGTGACCGATGACGGTCGTTACCGGGTTCGGCATCAGGGGAAGTTGGTGGCGGACATTCCTGTCAATACACTGGTGGACGATGTCCCTGTGGTCCACCGCAAAGGGAAAGAGCCCGCCTATTACCGCCAATTTGCCGATCTGTGTCCGGCAGAGTCCCTGACGGGGGCAGATCCCCAGGAAGCCTTGAAAAAGGTTCTCTCGTCTCCCAACGTGGCCAGCAAGGAATGGGTATATCGTCAGTACGATCATATGGTCCGCACCAGCACAGCCGTCCGGCCGGGCTCCGATGCGGCTGTGATCATGATGGAGGGCTTGGACAAAGCTTTGGCGATGTCTACGGATGGGAACGGTCGTTATGTTTATCTTGACCCGGCGAAGGGCGGCGCGATCGCTGTGGCTGAGGCGGCACGCAATGTGGTCTGTTCCGGCGCCGAACCTCTGGGGGTCACCGATGGTCTCAACTTCGGAAGTCCGGAAAAGCCGGAGGTCTTCTGGCAACTGGAAGAAGCTGTTGACGGGATGAGTGAGGCCTGTCGGGTGCTGGGGACACCGGTCGTCGGTGGAAATGTCAGTCTATATAACGAATCCAAAGGAACCATTCATCCCACGCCTGTGGTGGGAGTGGTGGGATTGGTTCACCGTCGCGATCATATCACCACCCAGGAATTCAAACAGGAGGGGGATACTATCTTCCTTCTGGGAGAGACTTTTCCAGAACTGGGTGGTAGCGAGCTTCAGCTGGTGATGGAAGGGGAGATTTCCGGACCTCCGCCAGCGATCGATTTGGAGAAGGAGAAAAAGCTGTATCGGGTGATCTTGGATGCGATCGAAAAAGGATGGGTCTCCTCAGCTCATGACTGTTCGACAGGGGGACTGGTGACCACTCTGGCCGAATCCTGTTTTGGCAAGGGTCTCGGAGCCAGGATTCAGATGAAGACTCCCCTGGAACCTATAGTCTGCCTGTTTAGTGAATCCCAATCCAGAGTGGTACTGAGTGTCCCTGAAGAATATGCGGAATCCTTGAGGGAATTGGCGACCCATCACGGGGTAGCTTGTAGCGCAATCGGAAGGGTAGGAGGAGACACACTCTCGGTATGCATCAACGACAAGCATGTAGTCGATACATCGGTACGACAGCTTAAAACCGATTGGGAAGGGGCGATCCCATGGATGATGAATCTGTCTTCGACGAACTAAACGAGGAGTGCGGGGTTTTTGGCATTGTCGGTCATCCCGATGCCGCCCAGCTGACTTACTATGGACTCCATGCCTTGCAGCATCGGGGACAGGAGAGCGCAGGGATCGTAGCGACGGGGGGCACGGGTTTTCGTTACCACCGGAGTATGGGGTTGGTCCATGAAGTGTTCAACGGGGAGATCCTCAAAGGGTTGGTCGGGGATACTGCCATCGGCCATGTGCGATATGCCACCTCGGGAGAGAGCTTGTTGACCAATGCCCAGCCCTTGGTTTTCCACGATGCCGTCGTCGGTCAGTTGGCCTTGGCCACCAACGGGAATCTGGTCAATGCCGAAGGGCTGAAGAAGGAGTTGGAAAGTCAGGGGGAGGTGTTTCACACCTCCTCCGACACTGAGGTGATCGCTCATCTGATCGCCCAGTCCAAGGCGTCTTGTCTGGAGGAGGCGGTGAAAGAATCTCTCAACCAGCTGGTGGGTGCCTATGCTCTTTTGATCCTGACCAACGACCAGTTGCTGGTCGTCCAGGATCCCCACGGGTTACGTCCTCTGTCCATGGGGATGTTAGGTGATGCTTACGTTTTTTCTTCCGAGACTTGTGCTTTTGACGTGATCGGGGCGGACCATCTGCGCACGGTTGAACCGGGAGAGCTGTTGGTCTTGGATCTGAAAGGGAAAAAGGGATTGCGCTCCCTCCGTTTTGCGGAGCCGGCGCCCCATGCGGTCTGTTCTTTTGAATATATCTATTTCGCTCGGCCAGATAGTGATATCGAAGGCATCAATGTACATGGCGCTCGTAAATGCCTCGGTAAGGAGCTCTACCGAGAGGCGCCGGTGGAAGCGGATGTCGTCACCGGTGTGCCGGACTCCAGCACCTCGGCGGCGATCGGATTTGCAGAGGCGGCGGGGATTCCCTATGAACTGGGGTTGATTAAAAATCGCTATGTCGCACGTACTTTTATCCAGCCCAGTCAGCACCTGCGGGAGCAAGGAGTCAAGATGAAATTGTCCGCGGTGCGCAAGGTGGTGGAGGGAAAACGAGTCGTGATGATCGATGACTCCATCGTCAGGGGAACCACCAGCCGCCGCATCGTCGGGATGTTGAAAGAGGCAGGGGCGAAGGAGGTTCATGTCCGGATCAGTTCCCCGCCGGTCCGTTACTCCTGTTTTTACGGGATCGACACTTCTGACCGGACGCAATTGATCGCCGCCAAGCACAGTGTGGAAGAGATTCGGGAGCTCATCGGGGCCGATAGCCTCTCCTTTCTGAGTGAGGGAGGATTGATCCGGGCTGTGGGGAAATCCCCGGAACTGGGAGATTGCGGTCATTGTCTCGCCTGTTTCAACGGAAAATATCCGACGGCAATCGAAGGAGAATTGCCACAGGTTGCGGAGGGGAAGAGCCGATGAGTGAAGCGTATCGACAGGCGGGGGTTGACATCGACGCTGGCAATGAAGCGGTAGAACGCATCAAAGGACATGTAGAACGGACCCGTCGTCCGGAAGTCCTAGGAGACCTGGGGGGCTTCGGAGGGCTTTTCCGTCTGTCCGGTTACCGGGAGCCTGTGTTAGTGGCCGCCACCGACGGGGTGGGAACCAAGTTGAAGCTGGCCTTTGCCATGGATCGTCATGATACCATCGGGATCGATTGCGTCGCCATGTGCGTCAACGATCTGATCGTCCAGGGGGCGGAGCCGCTCTTCTTTCTCGATTATCTCGCTACAGGAAAGCTGTTGCCCGATCAAGCGGAAGCTGTGGTCAAGGGAATCGCCGATGGTTGTGAGCAAGCGGGTTGTGCCTTGATCGGCGGTGAGACAGCGGAGATGCCGGGCATGTATTCCAATGGGAAATATGATGTGGCCGGCTTTGCCGTCGGTGCTGTAGAACGGGATCAGCTGCTGGGAGGAGAGCATATCCAGCCTGGAGACCTCATGGTGGGTCTGGCTTCCAACGGCTTGCACAGCAACGGCTTCTCCCTCGCAAGGAAGATTCTGCTAGCGGATGGACCGAACAGGTGCCCTGGGGGGAGGGGACTTGGGGAGATGCACTGCTGGCGCCCACCCGCATCTATGTGCGCGCCCTCCAAGCTTTGATGGAGGCTTGTCAGGTAAAAGGGGGCGCTCATATCACCGGGGGAGGTTTGGAAGAAAATGTGCCTCGCATGCTTCCGCTGGAATGCGGAGTGCGTCTCGACCGGGGAGCTTGGCCGCAGCCGGAGATCTTCCAAGCCCTGGCCCAGGAAGGAAACTTGTCTGAGGAGGATCTGTACCGCACCTTCAACATGGGAATCGGGATGGTTCTTTGTGTCCCCAAAGAGCAGGCGGATCTGGCTGTGCGAACCGCTGCAGAGGCGGGAGAGCGGGCTTATGTGATCGGAGAGGTGACCCAAGGCAGCGGGGTGACATGGACTGGGAGGGATTTAGCTTGAGTATCGCAGTCTTTGCATCTGGAGATGGTAGCAACTTTGAAGTACTGGTGGAAAAATCCCGACGACAGGGTTGGCCCCAATCGATCACGCTTTTGATCACAGACCGTCCTGAAGCCCCGGTACTGGAACGCGCCCAGCGGCTGGGGGTGGCTGCCATGGCTTTTCGTCCTTCAGACTACGAAAACAAAGCGGCCTATGAAGAAGCCATCCTCGCAGAATTGCGGAAACAGGGGATCCAACGGATCTTGCTGGCGGGATATATGCGCATTGTGGGTCCTGTTTTACTGGAAGCCTATCGTTGGCGCATCCTGAATATCCATCCCTCTCTACTTCCAGCCTTCCAGGGGAAAGATGCCCCGGAGCAAGCCTTGAATTATGGAGTCCGCTGGACCGGCGTCACAGTGCACTGGGTGGATCAGGGGATCGACACCGGTCCGATTATCGACCAAAAGCCGGTGCTGGTGGAACCAGGGGAGACCGTAGACTCCTTGCGCAAGAAGATTCAGTTTGTTGAACACAACCTCTACCCCATGGTGGTTCGCAAATGGCTGACCGGCGAGATCCATTCCCCTGAGGGGAAGGAGTAAGCGGGATTCGAGAAATTGGTGAAATATCGGAGGGAGTGGGTTATAGGGAGTGACTTTGGCCCGCCAGAACTTTGGTGCCCATCCTGAGACCGACTACATCAGAGGCCTGAAAAGGAGGATGTCCAGCTTGAAATCGATCCGACGAGCATTGATCAGTGTATCGGATAAGACCGGAATCGTAGATTTGGCGAAAAAACTCTCCGAACAGGGCGTGGAGATGGTGTCCACCGGAGGTACTCGGCAAAGGTTGGTGGATTCAGGGATTCCCGTGATCGGTGTATCCGAAGTGACCGGTTTTCCTGAGATACTGGATGGGAGGGTAAAAACTCTGCATCCCCGGATCCATGGGGGGTTACTGGCTGTACGAGATTTGGAAAACCATACTCGGCAACTGGGAGAACAAAACATCGACCCCTTCGATCTGGTGGTGGTCAACCTCTACCCCTTCCAGCAGACGATCAGCAAACCGGGAGTAACCTGGGAAGAGGCTATCGAAAATATCGATATCGGTGGCCCATCCATGGTGCGAGCGGCTGCGAAAAACCATCGCGATGTGACGGTGGTAGTGGATCCCGCAGACTACGAGCTGGTATTGGAAGAGATCCAGCGGGGTGGAGTGCAGAGATCCACCCGAGAAAGGTTGGCAGCCAAAGCCTTTCGCCACACTGCTGCCTATGATGCCCTGATCGCCGCTTACCTGACGGGGCAAACCGGAGAGACTCACCCAGAGAAGTGGACACTCACCTTTGAAAAGGCCCAGGAGCTTCGTTACGGGGAGAATCCCCACCAGTCGGCGGCCTTCTATCGGGAACCGCTTTCCGGAAGCGGGACGGTGGCCACAGCGGAACAGCTCCATGGAAAGGAACTTTCCTACAACAACATCAACGATGCCAATGCCGCCCTGGAGATGGTGTCCGAATTTGATCAGCCTGCGGCGGTGGCAGTGAAACATATGAATCCCTGCGGTGTGGGTGTGGGTGTGGGAGAGAGCTTGGTACAGGCGTACCGGAAAGCCTATGAATCAGATCCCGTCTCCATCTTTGGCGGTATCATTGCTCTCAACCGGCGGGTGGATCAGGAGACAGCACAATCTCTGAAGGAGATCTTTCTGGAGATTATCTTGGCTCCGGACTTCGAAGAAGAAGCCCTCGCCCTCTTGCAGGAGAAGAAAAACCTGCGCCTGCTCCGTGTAGGGGATTTGTCCAAAGGAGCGCAAGAAAGCATCCGTGTGAGCAGCGTGGGCGGGGGGGCGTTGGCACAGGCTCGGGATGTCAAGTCCGTCTCCCGGGAAGAGTGTTCCGTGGCGACACGTCGTGAACCCTCTGAAGAGGAATGGGAGCAGCTCCTGTTCGCTTGGAAAGTGGTGAAGCATGTGAAATCCAATGCGATTGTGCTGGCCCGGGATTTCTCCACCGTCGGGGTGGGAGCGGGACAGATGAACCGAGTGGGTGCCGCCCGCATTGCCATCGAACAGGCAGGGGACCGGAGTAAAGGATCGGTTCTCGCCTCGGATGCATTCTTTCCGATGAAGGACACAGTGGAAGAAGCGATAGCGGCGGGAGTGACGGCGATTATCCAGCCCGGTGGTTCGATCCGGGATCAGGAGTCCATCGACGAAGCGAATCGTCATGGAATTTCCATGGTGTTCACACATACCCGACACTTCAAGCACTGATTCCTATTAACACCTCCTCCCTTGCTGGCGTATAGATATCAAAACCAGAACGCCGGGGAGGGTGGATCATGTATGTGATTCGTTGGTCGATCTTGATCGTTGTCGCTACGATTTCCCTCTTGTGGCTGGTCAGTTTCCTGGGCTGGTACGAGCCATTATCCTGGGAGTACGCGATCCGGGTGGCAGCAGGAATCTATTTTTTGATTGCGATCGCCATGAGCGGAATCATGTCTCATCCCTCTGTCCAGGGGGAAAAGGGACCGATATCCGAGGTGAAAGGGGATTGGGCCTTTATCTTTATCGTGGTGACGATCCTCCTGTTTGGAGTCAGTTTAGGGTTGGGATAAGCAGATGAAGATTTTCCGGACAGATCGGATCCAGTCGGTGGGCGCCCCTGCCCTCTCTGTCCGGTTTTTTAGGTCCTCTTCCAGGAAATGGACAAGCCCCGGAGTGCACGGGGAACATTGGATTTATTTCTTGCAGAAGGCGGTGTCTGAATTTGCGTGTATTGGTGATTGGCAGTGGGGGGCGGGAACATGCTCTCCTTTGGAAATTGATGCAGAGTCCCCAGGTGACCCAAGTTTATTGCACTCCCGGTAACGGCGGCATGGGGGAACATGCTGTCACCCCCTCCATCTCCCCCACTGATGGGGAAGCCTTGGTCCGCTTTGCCCAGGAAAATCAGATCGATCTGACTGTAGTCGGTCCCGAAGCCTCCCTGATGGCGGGAGTTGTGGACACTTTTGAAAAAGCGGGACTGGCGGTGTTCGGGCCGCGGAAAAATGCGGCCCAGGTGGAAGGGAGCAAGCGCTTTGCCAAAGATCTGATGGACAAGTATGGAATCCCCACGGGGAGATACCGCGCTTTCAAGGATTCAGAGGCCGCCATCGAGTATATCCGCGAGCAAGGGGCGCCGATCGTAGTGAAAGCTGACGGTTTGGCGGCGGGCAAGGGAGTGATTGTGGCCCGCACCCTGCATGAGGCGGAAAAAGCGGTGGAAGATCTGATGACATTCCGTGCCTTTGGCAAGGCAGGGGAAGAGATTGTGGTCGAGGAGTATCTGGAGGGAGAAGAGATTTCTCTGATGGCTTTCGTCGACGGCGAAACTGTTCGTCCGATGGTCCCGGCTCAAGACCATAAGCCGGTTTTCGATGGAGATCAAGGTCCTAACACCGGGGGAATGGGAGCCTATAGTCCGGTGCTTCAGATTTCGGAGGAGAGGATCCAGCAGATCGTGATGGAGATTCTGGAACCCATGGCCCGAGGAATGGAGAAAGAAGGGCTTCACTATCGGGGGGTCCTTTACGCTGGTCTGATGATGACTGCTGCGGGTCCCAAGGTGATCGAGTTTAATGCCCGTTTCGGAGATCCCGAGACCCAAGTGGTACTTCCTCGGCTGGACAGCGACCTGGCGGAGATCTTATTAGCCGTTACGGAAGGGCGATTGCAGGACCTATCGATCCAGTGGAAGCCCGAAGCTTCGGTCTGTGTCGTGATGGCCTCTGCAGGTTATCCTGGGGATGTGGTGAAGGGAAAGGAGATCCAAGGGCTTTCTGTTGATCCCGAGGACACGATGGTGTTTCATGCTGGCACCGCTTGGGAAGAAGGAACTCTGGTCACGGCAGGGGGCCGGGTCTTGGCTGTCACCTCCTGGAGTGTGGATTTGCAGTCAGCGCGAGAAGCCGCATATCGACGTGTGGAATCTATCAGTTTTGAGGGGGTTCACTATCGTCGGGATATTGGCATACGTGGAGTGAAAGCTGAATAGATCCTCGACCACCCCGCCCAAGACGGGGTGGTTTTCATCTATTGGAGGGAGAGGTGGATCAGACAGAGGGGATGGGAAGTTCCCGACGTTTGCAGGAATCGATGGAGGGTCCTTTCCTGCAAGTGGAGGAATCCTAAGGGATAAGACCAAAGATGTGTTTTTGCTACCCTTGGGGAGAAAACCTTCGTTAAAAGAACTATT
>CAUGKZ010000032.1 GCA_959600065.1 uncultured Kroppenstedtia sp.
CTCCAGATTTTCTATATATTCCAGAATCTTTTCGTGTTTTGTCGTCACGTGCACTCACTTCTTTCCCCGTGTTCTATTATCTCTTTAGATCACCTTGATCCTATTTTTCGCAAATCGAGAGCAGGAGGGCGGAGGGACGGCCCCGATCTCTTATAAAAACGCATAGGGAGACCCAGGAATGGTAAGTCTGCTCCCTTGAGTGCATCGCGAGACCAAAAACAGAATGCCCTATGAGTGCAAAGGCGAGTCAAATCCCTCTCTGCGCCCTGCGATGATTTTACATACCACAACCGAAGAGGCCCTATATCGACGCTTTCTTCCACATTATACATGAGCATGGAGTGGAAACCAAAAAACCCCCCGTCCAACGGGTTTCATATAAAAAGAGAGCTCCCTGCTCAGGGGGCTCTCTGCCACTTCCTTTTGAGGGTGGCGGGTTCAGCCATCGATTTTTTTTGTTTTTCCGCTTGCAGCCACCGCAGGCGACGTGCCTTCTCATCCTTTTGTCTCTTTTCCCGGTCCAGCTGCAGGACCATTCGCCAATTGGCCGCAATCACCAAGTAAGCAAAGGCCAACCAACTCAAAGCAAACAGCGATGATCCTTGGAGAGTCATCGATACCGGAATGCGGGGCACGGCGATCAACAAGAGTGCCAGGGCGACTACCAGAGCGATTTCGTGTTTGGTGCGAAACAAAGATGCCTCCCCCTTTTATCCCATCTATTCTTATCTATACAGATCCCACCGGGAAAAAATGCACAAAAAAAAGAGGCGGTGGGTTGCACCGTCTCCAATTAGGGGGTTTTCATCCTAACTCAATCCTAGTTCTTGGACATTACAGGGAAGTTACATCCAATTTACATTTTGTTATCCCATAAGTATTTTTTAAAGTTTGAAGGATTCTCCGGGCTGGATCACTTGACCGTCAAGTTGTTTCTCCGACAAACGACGGACAAAAAGGTCGGCATCCTGTTCAATCAGCGGGAAGGTATTATAATGCATCGGTACCGTTTTTCCGGCGCCGATCCATTCCGCTGCGATCAAGGCATCCTCTGGACCCATCGTGAAGTTATCCCCGATCGGCAGCAACGCCAGATCGATATCGTTCAACTCACCGATCAGCTTCATATCGGAAAAAAGACTCGTATCTCCGGCGTGATAGATCGTTTTCCCACCCAGAGTCAGCAAACATCCCGTCGGCATACCCAAGTAAACAATCTCTTTTTTCTCGGGATCGATGTGGGCCGACCCATGAAAGGCTTGGGTCAGTTTCACCTGTCCGAAATCAAATGAATGACTGCCTCCGATATGCATCGCATGAACATTTTCCACTCCCTGAAACCCGAGCCAATGAGCCAATTCGTTATTGGCGATCACGGTGGCACCTGTTCGCTTGGCGATCTCCACAGTATCCCCCACATGATCCTCATGACCGTGGGTCAACAGGATGTAATCCACATCGATCTCTTCCGGCCGGGCTTGGGCCAGTGGATTTCCCCCCAGAAACGGATCGATGATTAACCCGATCCCCGCTTCTCGGAATTCAAAACAACTTTGGCCATGAAATGTGATTTGCATCGCATTCCCTCCACTTCGACTATTTTTTGTGTGGGTTCGGATCTCGCTCATCCATCGCCCGGTGCCCATAGATTTCCTGCAACGGTTTTCCCAGGATTTGCATGATATCTGTCATATATTGTCCCATCCGGGCTGCGGCTTCCATGTAATGATGAAGTTGGGGGTCGGATTGCATCTCATTCATCAACTGATTCAGCTCACTCACCATTTCCTGACGCGGTTTCCGACCTTGCATCTGGAGGGTCTGCACCTCATCTGCCACCTGTCTGTACTGTTCCAGGATTCGGTGATGGTCGGGATGTTGGCTCGCCTGGTGCCAAGCGCTCTGCAACCCTTTCATCTCATCCGAGTTTTGCAATGCCCGGGACAGTTCGTACGCCTTGTCATAAGGATTTACGCTACTCATGCTACCTCTCCTTCCCCCTCTATGCATATACCACAAAATCGTGAAAAAAAACTTCCTTTGCCCTAAATTGGCGATCACACCCCTTTTTATTCACCGGCGAATACATGCCTACATACCCTATAGCAGTCATTTATAGCGGAAGGGGATCCACATGGGGCATGCCAGAATCATGATCCAGGTCTTGTCAGAACGGTATTTCCCCCCACAGGTCAACATGGTTGTCAGCCAGTCACTCGCCAATCGACTCCAACTTCCGAATCACCCCATCTGGGCAACTTTCGGCAGGTCTTCAGATACTGCCATCATTACCACCATCCAAACACAGACTCCCCTTGTCCGGATCCATTCCCGGCTGGCGGAAAAACTAAAGATCCGCAACCAACAAAGCTTAAACATCTATTACGATACCCGAAACGCAAAACTTCATTTCGGACCTGTCCTCGGGATTCTGATCAATCAAGACGTGCTAGGCAACGACAAATTAAGATTTGGCATGATGACCCGCTTTCTTGAAGAGTGTGCCCAGGCCTGCGCTTCCAAAGGAGTAGCTTTGGTCGTCTTTTCCCCTGAAGAGATTCGCTTATCCAAAGGCTTCCTCCGGGGATGGACTTATCAAGGGAAACAGTGGAGTCTGACCGAAGCTCCCTTCCCGGATACCGTATACAATCGCATCACCTCCCGTCGCATTGAACGACGGCGAGAATTACAACAAAAACTGTCGATCTTGAGGAATACCTACCAAATTCCCGTATTTAACGAAACTTTTTTAAACAAACAACAAGTCCACAATCTGTTAGCCAAAGATGTTCACATGCGTCTACTTTTACCTGAAACCTACTCCTACAAGCCCAAACGGCTTCGGGGCATGCTGAACAGGCACAATGTGGTCTATCTGAAGCCGACCAACGGCAGTCTGGGGCAGGGAATCATTCGCGTCACCGCCGTTGATAAAAAATGGGTTTGCCAGTATACGGAGGCCACACGTACGGTCACAAGGGTCTTTCCCCGTGTAGAGGAAGCCTTTCGCCATCTCCGACAAAAAATCATAGGTTCCCGATCTCCATATCTGATCCAACAAGGATTGAATCTGGTGAAGTGGGATGGACGCCCCGTCGACTTTCGGGTGTTGATCCAAAAGAATGGAAAAGGAGTCTGGTCGGTCACCTCCACGGTAGCCCGAGTGGCCAATGACCAACACATCGTATCCAATCTCGCCCGGGGCGGAACTCTTCGGAAAGCCGGTGAGGTCCTTGCCGCTGTCCAAGCGGTTAACAAACCCACCCTCCAACAGATCCGGAATAAGGCATTGTCCATCGTTGAAACCTTTGAACGGCTTTCCCAAGGTCACTATGCCGAGCTGGGGGTGGATCTGGTCCTGGATCGACAGGGGAAACTCTGGTTGCTGGAGCTCAACTCCAAACCCTCCAAAACCGATGAAACCGTCAATCCATCGACGGTGATCCGCCCTTCTGTCAACCGTCTGGTTGACTACGTCTCCTACATTACCGGTTGGGATTCGTTCCTGACAACAGGAAACCCAGAATTCCCGAAACAGCCAGATCGAACCAGGAGGAAAAGATAATGAAATCCTCGGCTTATACTTTGGGGGTCGTTACTTGCCGTTTGTCGGGGCAGACCCCTCCTTTCAACGAAACCGGATATTTCAAGGATTTGACGATCGAAGGAGCTTCCGCAGGAATTCAACTGATTATCTTCCCGCCCATGAATGTCAACTGGAAAACCCGCCGGGTGACAGCATGGAGATATCATCCACCAGTCCGCAGATGGCTAAAAGAAAGTCATCCGATTCCCTATCTGATCTATGATCGCTGTTATTATACGGACACCCATCATTATCGGCTTTACAAACCATACATCGATCGTTTACGACGAGATCCATCTATCCACCTTTTAGGAAAACCTTTGAGCGGAAAGCTACAAACCCACCTCATTGTGCAAAAAAGCAAATTCTTGACGCCTTTTCTCTTGCCTACCAAAAAACTGACCTCCACAGCGGATCTGATCTCAGGGATGAAACAGTACGCTTCTGTCTTGATCAAACCCAACGGAGGCAGCCATGGCAAGGGGGTAGCCGCCATTGTAGACCAAGATCGATCTTTTCGCGTAGGAGGCCGTTCCAAAACCAACCGACCCTTTCATCTGATCCTCCATTCCGAAAACTCCCTGATCAACTGGGTAAGAAGATTTATCGGTCAAACTCCGTACATCATTCAGCCCTTCCTCCATCTGAAGTCCATAGACGGCCGTCCCTTTGATATACGAATCCTGGTGCAAAAGAACGGGGAAGGCAAATGGGTGACTACAGGAACAGCTGTCCGGACGGGCAAACCGGGTTCATTAACTTCCAACTTGCATGGGGGAGGTCACGCGGAGAACACAGAAGCATTTCTGAGCAAAAATTACTCTCCAGAAAAGGCGAAGGATATTTTGCAATCCATTCAATATTTGTCCGAAAATGTTCCCATACAGATTGAACAAGAACATGGAAGACTGTTGGAGCTGGGTCTGGATGTAGGCGTCGACCGTCAAGGAAATGTTTGGTTTTTAGAAGCCAATTCCAAACCTGGGAGAAGCGTTTTTCTCCAAACCGGAGATCGGGAGGTTCAACGGCAATCCGTTCGACTGCCCATCCAATATGCCTTGACCCTGTTCAAAGGGCTGACAGGAGGGTATTTATGAGCTCCATCATCTGTCGGGTTCACCCCCTCCCTTCAGGCAAACAAGGAGTTTGGTTATCATCGGCGCTGATGAGGGAGTGGGGATGCCAACAGGGACAATCCATTAGAATACGAATCGGTGGTAAAAGCTTGATCACCCGCATTCTCGGGGATCGCCATCGAGGGAGGATTATCCTCCTGCCCCGGTCATTGGCTACACAGTTGCGACTTCCGTGGTTCGGTGAGACCCGTGCTGTTTTCCGGAATAAAGAGTTACGCTTGGGACCGGTCCTCGGGATTCTGACCACAGGATTCACCGGCTCTTCCTCCACACCCTTCGGCTCCCGTTCCGCTCTTTTCCGCCAGTTCCTGATTGCCTCCAGAGAGGATCGTCCCTTTTTTTATGTGTTCACACCGGAAATGATTGACTGGACCCGTCAGGTGGTTTACGGGTGGTTCTACCGCAAAGATCTCAGTGGGGTTTACCGTTGGATTCGCAAACGGGCCCCCTTGCCGGATGTGGTATATGAGCGGGTCCCCAACCGAAAAGCAGAGGCACAGAGCCAAGTGCAGACCTGTCGTCGTCTCTTTCAACAAATGGGGGTCCCCATCTTTAACCAAGGTTTTTTCAACAAATGGATGGTCCATGAAGCACTCTACAACCATCCGCTCACCCTGGGCTGTATCCCAGAAGCACATCGTTCTCCCTCCATCCAGACCGTCCAGGACATGTTGGAACGGCATCGGATGGTCTATCTCAAACCTAGTGGCGGCAGCCTCGGTCTGGGGATTTTTCGGATCACCCGGGGACCCCAGGGCGATTATTACTGTCGATTTCGAAATGGGGACCGCAATGTCCTGCGCAAATTCCGCTCCCTGCCCCCACTCATGACGCAAATTTTCGGACGGCAACTCAACGGACTTTCACGCTATTTAGTCCAACAGGGAATCCGCTTGATCAAGCATGAAGGCCGTGCAGTCGACTTCCGGGTCCATATGCACAAGGATCGATCTGGCAGGTGGACCGTTGCGGGAATCGGCGCCAAAGTGGCAGGAGCCGGCAGTGTCACAACTCACGGTCGAACCGGAGGCTCCCTTCTCTCCATCTCGGAATTGTTGAAAAAAACCTTCCCTGAAAAAGCAACTGACATGGAAAATCGGATCAAGGAGACGTCCATCCGCATCTGTAACGCCTTAGAAGGCCATGTGAAAGGGCCGCTGGGGGAACTGGGTCTAGATATCGGTGTGGATTATCAGCAAAGAGTGTGGTTGTTTGAGGCCAACTCCAAACCGGGACGCCATATTTTCCTCCACCCCTCCCTGTGGGATGCCGGAAAACAGTCAGCGCATTATATCACGGACTACAGCTTGAAACTGGCCAAATTTTAGAAAGGGGGTCATCCCTTGAGTAAATTTCTTCACACAGGCTGGCTGGTTTTTCCCTTGCGGGTGGCTCCAGGCCACCTCCGCTTTATCCCCCGCGGACAGCCCACCTCTCCTTCCCTCCCTTCTCTCCTATCCATGCGGTTGGGATCACAGTGGGTAAAGAAAGTGCGGATTGATTCATCTGGAACCTCCACCCCGCTTCAGATGAAATGGCCGGCCCAGCTAAGAAAAAACAAAAACGGACAGGTTCAAGCCGGTCCTTTTATCGCGATCTTAACTTCTGCAGGGGAGGGTGGATTTCGTGGCAATGTGTCCAATTTTTCCGATCTGATCCGCACAGGTCGGCGGATGGGTGTCACCGTCTATGTCCTGACACCAGAGGGGCTTCGACCGGGAGCAAAAACCGTAAAGGGCTTCCTCTTAAACCCCCATAGCAAAGGACCTCGCTGGGTAGCCACCACGCTGCCGCTGCCGGATGTGGTGTACAACCGGATTCCCTCTCGTCGCCATGAGATGCGCCCGGCAGAACAAAAAGCTTTGGCCATCCTCTCGACGATGCCCGGAATTCATCTCTTTAACCCCGCATTCTTCAACAAGTGGACCCTGTTTCTCCACATGGGTCGCTCGGAAAAATTGAGCCGTCTGCTTCCCGATACAGTGGAATGGGAGGGCGGCACCCGACTGGATGAGATGGTAAAAAAGCATTCCACTCTGTTTCTCAAGCCAGTGAATGGGAAAGCCGGGAACGGGATGATCCGGATCAGCCAGCAGGAGAGAGGTTACGAAATCATCCATCAAACTCTACGTGGGAAACAAAGGTTTCACAGCAGCGACGACAAGCTTCGAAGCAAGTTGAAAGCACTGACCCGGAACCGGAAATATATTCTACAACAGGGAATCCAGCTGGCTCGCTATCGCGGGCGCCCCTTCGATCTGCGTCTGTTGTTACAAAAGAAAGGGACCGGCCAATGGGATGTCACCGGAATCGGAGTTCGTGTGGCAGGTGGGGGAGCGATCAGCACCCATGTGCCCATGGGTGGCTCCATCGCTCCCATCGGAGAGGTTCTCCGCAGCCTGTTTGGAAATCAAGCTTCCACCATCACAGAACACCTCCAGTCCACCGCTTTGGAAATTGCCAGCCATATCGAAAAAGAAGAAGGGAAAAACCTTGGAGAAATGTCCATGGACCTAGGGCTGGAACCCGACGGGAAGATCTGGTTTTTTGAAGCCAATGCTAAACCGATGAAATTTGATGAGCCGGTCATCCGACAAAAATCCTTGCGCCGCCTGATTGAATACTCCCTCTACTTGAGTGGTTACGCTCGGAGGTCATAAACAGTGATCCGAATCGTTCCCATTCGTCCCACTCTCTTACGACGGGTTCGCCCTCAGCTCCTCCGCTTCTCCAAACGACACGGCGACCGCCGGATCACACATCGTGCCCTTCGTTGGCTCCGCAGCCTGACCGGAGATCCCTTTCCCGGGGGAACCTGGCTGGCTGCAGCCCTGGATGGGCAACGTCTGGCCGGTTTCATCCTGTTTGGCAAATACGGACTGGAGGAATCCTTCATCGTGGTTCACCCGGAGTACCGCAAACAGGCTGTTGCAGAGTCTCTCCTGGAAGCGGCCCTCCATACATTGGACCGGGTTTACACCCGGGTGGCCTGTGACAATATTCCCAGCCTCAAACTTTGTTTTAAGCAAGGATTAGTCGCCTTTCAACTGGTTACAGGACCTACGGGAAAACCCACCCTCTGTCTCGGAGGAGGAAACTGGAGCCGAAAAGAGTTTACCGATGAGGGTTTGAATTGACCTGAGCGATCCGATGTGACAGCCAGCAACCCGAAAACGTCGACCAAACTGAAAAAGTCGGATGCCTCTTAGATAGGGCATCCGACTTTTATCTATTTCCATCTTCGGGGGATCTCGGCTTCGGATTTCCCCTTTTGCCTCAAAGAAAACGACGGATACACTTTCGACCGTTGTAGGTAAACAGCACCGGTTTGTTCTCAATCATGCTCTCAATATGAACCGAACGTCCCCACAGGTGGTACACATGCGGCAAGGTCTTCTCGATATATTTGAGATCCAACTCCAATCCCTCATAACGATGCTTCAAATACAGCTCCCCATTATTCATATAGTCTCCGTTTTCCACCACAATATAGGGATGCCCGCCATTGACCCGGGTGCCGATCAGCTGATCCCGCACCGCTTTCCAGTCCTTTTCCGTCACGATCCATTCGTTTCCGGTTCGTTGAAAGACATACAGATCCAGATCCTCTACCAATTGCTTAGTCAGATAGTTACGAATGAAAGAAGTGTCCATTTCCAATTCTCGCACCTCAAAAATCTTCTCCCGCCCCTCGCCTGGAGTCTGGCCACGATGCTGCTGCTCCACAGTCGGTTGATCCCAACGTCTCTCGATATCTTCAAACAACTTCAACCCCAGATAATAGGGATTGATAGAAGTCTTGGAAGGCTGGATCACTGAGGCATTCAATTTGGCAAACTCCAGGGTCTCTTCTTCTGACAGCTCCAACTCGCGCAAGATACGGATATGCCAATAAGAGGCCCAACCCTCATTCATGATTTTCGTCTCCAACTGGGGCCAAAAATAGAGCATCTCTTCCCGCAAGACCGTTAATATATCCTGTTGCCAATCTTCTAAAACCCGACTCTGTTCCATAATAAACAGCAAGAGATCCTTCTCCGGTGCGGGGGGGATTTTCTTTTTAGTCGCCTCTTTAGTTGTCTCTGGTGTAGAGTCATCATCCAATTCCCACAAGTCATCGTAGGGAGTGGCCCTTCTCTGTTTTTTGCTCTCTTTTTTCCCTTCCTGTTGTGGTTGCGATCGCGGCCGTTTCAGGCTGGGATCGATATGTTCCTGGATCGCCAACACGTCATCCAGAAAACTTTCCACCCGATCTTTCCCGTACTGCAACTCATATTGCCGGATGCGCTCGGCACTGGCCGCCATACTTTCCACCATATCTCTGGATGTATTTGCAAAACGAGCATTGTTTTTAAAAAAATCACAATGAGCCAACACATGAGCCACAATCAATTTATTTTGAATGAGGCTGTTCCCTTTTAACAGAAAGGCATAACAGGGATTGGAATTGATGACCAGTTCATAGATGCGACTGAGATTCAGATCATACTCCAGCTTCATCTTGTGAAAGGTTTTACCGAAACTCCAGTGCGAAAATCGCGTCGGCATCCCATAAGCTCCAAAGGTGTAGATCACCTCTGGGGGGCAGATCTCATATCTCATCGGATAAAAGTCAAGGCCAAATCCCTTTGCGATCTCTGTGATCTCTCCCACCGCTCGTTCCAGTTCGCTCATTTCACCCACCGTTTTCCATCTCCCCTTCCCCCTGTCCTCTCTCTTTACAGCATACGTCGAGACACGCAAAAGGTTGATATGAGCCATGCTCTTTCCAGACTCGATTTCCTGAGTCTTTGACCTCTGAAATAAAAAAGCCGCTCTTGTAGGAGCAGCCACAACACATCTCATGTATGATGATTCAACTTTTGAAACAGAAGATAAGAATAGATCCCAGGCGCCAAGACGGATCCTGCCCCAGCAATCATCACGGTCCAAATGGCGACCGAGAGAGGCAAAAAAGACGACAGCAAGATCAATAATCCCGCTCCCATCCAGATCGCACCGCCGATCCGGTGGGTTCTCCGCCAAACCTCCGGATTCTCCATCGTCCAGGGGAGTCGGATGCCGATAAACCAATTGGGGCGGACCTGACCCATATAATTGCCTATCATCATCCACAGGAGTCCCACTCCCACCATCACCGCTCTGGGAATCTCCATCGGATATCCCAGTGCGTTCAGTAGGATTACGATAAACAAAGCACTGATAAACAGGGTGATCACGACTCGGAAGAGCTCGTAGATGCGTTTAAACTTCTGATAATTTTCCCGACGCGGATCCACAGCGGGGATCCATTTTAACAATAAAGGCAAACCCAAGTTGAGAGCGGTCATTATTAAAATAAAAACAGATTTATCGCTGTAATCATCTGGTTGCCCATTCGGCCCAAAATGACTGGGAATCTGGTCTGGAAGACGATCATAAACCGTCCACGCAAAAATCAGAGTAGCCAATCCCGCCAACAAAATGATTGTATCCCAACGATTCCATCCTTTATTCACCTTTCCCTCTCCTTCCACTCCTGTTTTTTGCCAAATCCAGAAACCACCCCGTCACATCTTGCAGGACAGTCGTATTCAGGGAGTACAA
>CAUGKZ010000033.1 GCA_959600065.1 uncultured Kroppenstedtia sp.
TCGGAGACGGCATCGACTTCGATTTCTCTTCCTTGCAGATAGCGGTCGATCAGCACCGGGTGGCTGGGGTGGAGATGGACTGCTTCCGCCATGTAGTTCTTCAGTTCATGCTCACTATCAACGATTTCCATCGCCCGTCCTCCCAACACATAAGAGGGTCGGACCAAGACAGGAAAGCCCAGCTTCCGGGCCGCCGCCAGCGCCCCTTCTTCGGAAGTGACCGCCATGCCCGGTGGCTGGGGAATTCCCACTTCTCCCAATAGCCGTTCAAACTTTTTCCGATCCTCGGCGCGGTCAATCGATTCCAGGTCGGTTCCCAAGAGGGGGACCCCCTGCTCCTTCAAATCTCGCGCCAAGTTGAGAGCCGTTTGTCCCCCGAACTGAACCACCACCCCCAGGGGACGTTCCCTTTCGATGATGTTGAGGACGTCTTCGGTGTATAGAGGATCAAAGTAGAGGCGGTCGGAAATATTGAAATCCGTGGAAACCGTCTCGGGATTGTTATTGATGATGACTGCCTCCATGCCGGCAGACCGAATCGCTTGGATGGCGTGAACAGTAGCGTAATCAAATTCCACCCCTTGTCCGATGCGAATCGGACCGGAACCGAGCACCACCACCCGGGGGGGATCCATCGCCACCTTTTCACCCCTTTTTTGCCCATAGGTGGAGTAATAGTAAGGAGGGGTCGTCTCAAATCCTGTTGCACAGGTGTCCACGCTTTTGTAGACAGGACAGATACCCGCTTCCAGTCTCTGTCTCCGCACTTCGGACTCCTCCCGACCCGTCAGCCTGGTGAGGGTCGCATCGGTCAGGCCACTTCCCTTTGCCTGTTCGATCCAGGACAAATCCCAGGTTTTCATGGCACTTAGTGCCTGCTCCAGATGGATGATCCCTTCTATCTTCCGCAGAAAGAAAGGAGCGATCTGGGTCCAGGTGTGAGCCTCTGTCACTGAACCGCCTCGGCGGAACCATTCCGCCAACAGGAACAGGCGCTCATCATCAGGGACGGCCAGCCGTTTTTGCAACTCTTCCACCGGGATGTCCACCGCCTCTGGGAGTTGCAAGTGATCCACTCCGATCTCCAGAGAACGAACCGCCTTCAATAGGGACTCTTCCCAGGTCTGTCCGATGGCCATCACTTCTCCCGTCGCCTTCATCTGCGTCCCCAGCTTCCGATTAGCCCCTGCAAATTTGTCAAAAGGCCAACGGGGAATCTTGGTCACCACATAATCCAGTTCCGGTTCCAAAAGGGACCGGGTTTCTCCTGTCCCCTGATTGGAGATTTCGTCCAACTGGTAACCGATGGCGATTTTGGCAGTGATGCGGGCGATGGGAACCCCTGTCGCCTTGGAAGCCAGAGCACTGGAGCGGCTCACCCGAGGATTGACTTCAATCACATGATATTGAAGGCGGTCCGAATCGAGGGCAAACTGCACATTGCATCCGCCGCGAATATCCAAAGCACGAATGATTTTCAGGGCGGAGTTGTGCAACATCTGCTGCTCTCGCTGGGACAAGGTCTGGCTGGGAGCAAAAACGATGCTGTCCCCTGTGTGCACTCCGACGGGATCGAAATTCTCCATATGGCAGACCACGACCGCCTGGTCCGCGGCATCCCGCATCACCTCATACTCGACTTCCTTCAGCCCGGCGATGCTCTCCTCAATCAGACACTGTCCGATGGGACTATGTTGAATTCCGTTTTCCACCGTTTCCCGCAGTTCCGCTTCCGTTTCCGCCATCCCGCCGCCGGTACCGCCCAATGTATAAGCCGGGCGAACGATCACCGGAAAACCAGCCCTCTCAGCAAACCGAACCGCCTCCTCCACGGAGTGGACAATCTCACTGTCCGGAACCGGTTCCCCTATCTCATGCATCAGCTTGCGGAACTGCTCCCGGTCCTCGGCGCGGGTGATCGCTTGGAGGTCGGTTCCCAACAACCGCACCCCTTCCCGCTCCAAAACCCCGGCCTTTGCCAGTTCCACCGCCAGATTGAGAGCGGTCTGCCCCCCCAAGGTAGGCAACAGACCATCAGGACGTTCCTGACGGATCACCTGGGTGAGAAACTCAGAAGTCATCGGTTCGATGTACACCTTGTCCGCCACATCCGTGTCTGTCATGATCGTGGCCGGATTGCTGTTGACCAGGACCACCTCCACCCCCTCTTCGCGCAGGGATTGGCAGGCCTGGGTACCTGCATAATCAAACTCCGCCGCTTGGCCGATCACGATCGGACCGGAGCCGATCACCAGAATTTTTTTCAGCGTATGATCTTTAGGCATGTGCTGTCCCCTCCCAAAAATTCGTGGACATCTTAGCAGCTTCCATCTTGGACACAGAGCTGTTCATTAACCCATAAAGTGGATAATAGACGAAACGATCTTTTCGCTCTTCCCATGCTCCCATCGTAAAATATCGTTTGAGGGGACGGAAAAGTCATCTCCGTCCGACCCGTCTGTCGGGATTTGATATTCGCTAGCCATCGCGGTAAGAATTTCCCCGCAATCAAATGCTCCTCTTTATCTCGTCGGTATGGAAAATTCCTTTACCCCCTTTGTCCCCTTCCCCCATCAACTCCTCTGACTTCCCCCTGTGTTCGCGATGTTCACCCTAGCTCCGGATCCCTGTAAATGATCTCCCCCGCTCTCAGAGTGATCACTGGCCACCCTTTCAACTTCCATCCTATAAAAGGAGTGTTTTTCCCTTTGGAAGCAAACTCTTGCGGGTTCACGACACGCTCTGCCGCCAGATCCACCACCGTCAGATCGGCGATCCCACCCTCTTTCAGCACACCCCAGGGGAGACCAAAGGCACGGGCCGGGAATCGGGTCATCCGCTCCACTAGTTGAGCCAGGGTCAGCTCTCCTGTCAACACCAAGTGGGTGTACAACAGGGGAAAAGCGGTCTCCAGACCTACGATCCCAAAAGGAGCTTCCCGGATCTCTTTTCTTTTCTCCTCCGCCGTATGAGGGGCATGGTCTGTGGCGATAAAATCAATGGTTCCGTCCTTCAGTCCTTGAATCAAAGCCTCCCGATCCTGGGAAGATCGGAGCGGCGGATTCATCTTGAACAGCGGATCCGGCCCTGGAATATCTTCCTCACACAATATCAGATGATGGGGGGTCACCTCGGCGGTCACCCGCTGTCCCCTAGCTTTCGCTTCCCGTACCAGCCGGAGGGAAGACTCTGCACTGATATGACAGACATGGTAATGGACTCCGGTATCTTCCGCCAACAAGAGATCCCGACCCACATGGATCGATTCTGCTTCCCCCGGAATCCCCGGCAGATCGTGGCGGCGGGCGAAATCTCCGTCGTGGACGCAGGCGCCGGGGACCAGCAAATCTTCCTCTTCACAGTGGGCTACCACCGGAAGGTCGACAAGGGCAGCACGGCGCATCGCTGCCTTCATCACCCGCGGGCTCTGCACCCCTACTCCGTCGTCGGAGACCGCCAACGCCCCTGCTTCCTTCAGCCCCGCCATATCGGTCAACTCACTTCCCGAGGAAGCTTGGGTGATTGCGGCGATAGGTAGCACACGTACCCCGCACCCCTGTCGCTCATTCATCTGAAGAATCCGACGAACTCCAGCGGGGGTATCCGTTACCGGCCGGGTATTAGGCATGCAGGCGACCGTGGTATAACCTCCCCGTGCCGCCGCTTGGGTACCGGTGGCGATCGTCTCCTTCTCCTCCCAGCCGGGCTCCCGCAAGTGAATATGCAGATCGATCAGGCCTGGAATGACCAGTTTATCAGCCAAATCCAGCACTTCATCGGCTTCTCCTAGCAGGTCTCCTCCGATTCGCTCCACTTTTCCCTCCCGCAGTCTTACATCAGCGGTATACCTGGCGCCAGTGGCAAAATCCAGTAGCTGACCGTTTTTTAAAAGCATAGTTTTCATTTTACAAACCTCCTTCGATGGCTCGTTCCAATACTGCCATCCGGATCCAGACTCCGTTTTCCACCTGATCAAAAATTTTGGACCGGGGATGCTCCACCAGTTGCCCGTCGATTTCCACTCCCCGGTTGACAGGACCGGGATGAAGGATCACCCCATGGGCAGGCATTCTCTCCAACCGCTCCGAGGTGAGGCCGAATTGTCTGTGGTAATCTGCCGGTGAAGTGAACAATTCTTCTTGGTGTCGCTCCAGCTGAATCCGCAGCAACATCACCGCATCGGCTTGCCGCAGTGCCTCATCCAAAGGCAGGTACGGGGCCTCCTGCTCCAACGCTGGATCTCGCATCGACTCTGGACCACTCAACACCGGCTGGGCGCCAAAGGCCCGCAACGCACACAGGTTGGACCGGGCCACCCGGCTGTGGCGCAAATCTCCCACAATTGCCACTAACAAACCAGATAAAGCGCCAAAGTGTTGATAGAGGGTGTACAGATCCAGCAAGGCCTGGGTAGGGTGACCGCCTTCCCCTTCCCCCGCATTCACTAGAGCTATCCCAGGGGAGCGCTTCACCATCTCCGCCAATAGCCCCCCGCCGGAGTGACGGATAACCGCCACATCCACCCCGACAGCGGACAGGGTGCGAAGAGTGTCATAGAAGGACTCCCCCTTGACTGAACTGGAGCGCCCTTCATCCAAACACAGCACCTCCATCCCCAACTTTCGCTCCGCCACTTCAAAGGAGAGACGCGTCCGCGTGCTGGGTTCAAAGAACAAGTTGGCGGCTAACCGCCCCTCATATCCTCCTCTGTGGGCGGGAGAGCGGCGAAAGATGCTCGCCCGTTCAAACAACGCCTCCATCTCCCCCCGAGTCAGTTCCGTGTCGATCAGGTGGCCAGTTTGACCGGTTTGGATTTGAATCATGGGAACCCCTCCTTTAGTAATAAAAAGCTCCTTCCTAGGGAAGGAGTCGAGGATGTAAGCAGGTCTCAGCCCGGCCGGGCAAGGCCCGACCCATCCAAACACTTCCTTCCACAGCCTCACGGGGCTGGATTTAAAGGTTGTGCTTCATATTCAGTGATCAGGCAGCGGGAGTGGTCACCTCCGGCTTTCCCTTGTCTTCCCTGGAAGGGGGCAGGATCAGGTTGAGCAGAATCCCGGTGAGGGTGGCCAGTGCCATCCCTTCTACTTCAAAATTGAGACCCGTAAATTTGAGGGCCGCCCCGCCGACACCGATGACGAGTACTACTGAGGCGATCACCAGATTTCGTTTATCATCGAAGTCCGTCCGGTTTTCCACCAGCATCCGCAGACCGGCAGAGGCGATGATCCCGAAGAGCAGAATGGAGACCCCGCCCATCACCGGTGTGGGGATGGTGGAGATCAAGGCGGACAATTTTCCGATGAAGGAGAAACTGATGGCGATGACTGCCGCCCCTCCGATGACCCAGACGCTGAAGATGCGAGTGATGGCCATGACGCCGATGTTTTCTCCGTAGGTGGTATTGGGCGGTCCACCGAACAGAGAGGCAATGGAGGTAGCCACGCCGTCTCCCATTAAGGAGCGATGCAATCCAGGATCGTGGGTCAAATCCCGACCCATAATGTCACTGGTAACCATCAAGTGACCAATGTGTTCGGCCAGCGTCACCAAGGCGACAGGGAGGATCACCAGGGCCGCTGTCCAGGAGACTTCCGGTGTCGTAAATTGAGGCAGGGCGAACCAAGGCGCTTCCCGGACTGGGGAGAGATCTACCATCCCGGCGGCCAGGGCGGTCAGATAGCCACCAACAACCCCTAACAAAACCGGAATCAGATTGAGAAAGCCCCGCAAGAACAGATTGGCGATCACTGCAATCGCCAACGTGGCCAGAGCAACGCCGAAGTGTGGCAGCGAATATACTTTCAGTGTGACGGTGCCTGCCTCTTCATCGATGCTTTCCACTTGGCCGGGAAGCGCCTGAAAATCTTTCACATCCTCCGGCAAGGCCTGGGTGATCTGATGAGTACTAGCCATGTCCACAGCGGTTCCTGCCAGAGACAAGCCGATGACAATCACCACCGAACCGATCACCACTGGCGGCAACATCTGATGCAACCAGTCCGATCCGAAACGGGTAATGATCAGGGCAACCGCCCCGTAAACTAAACCGGCTAGAAAACATCCGAAGAGCGCAGCTCCCACCCCTTCGTTCGTTGACACACTGATGATCGGAACGATGAAGGCGAAGGAGGAACCCAGGTAAGCCGGGATTTTTCCCCGTGTGATGATCAAGTAGGCGAGAGTCCCCACCCCGCTGGACAAAAGGGCGACGGCTGGTTGCAATCCTGTCAATAACGGGACCAGGATCGTCGAACCAAACATGGCGAACAGATGTTGCAGACTGAGGGCGATCCATTTCCATGCTTTCGGCTTTTCGTGTACATCGAGAACTATGTTTTTCACGCTGTTTCCTCCTTTTCCGCATTAAAAAACCTCTCCGTCTACCGACAGAGAGGTGGATCCTCGTGCGCATTCCAAAGCACACCAGGTACCGCCGCCTCTTGTCGGTCTCACGGGACCGCCTTAAAGGGCGAACATCCTTTTATTTGGTGATAATCACATGTTCTTGCTGATCATACTCCGATACTGCCACATGGACGATTTCATTTTTAGATGTGGGCACATTCTTTCCGACATAATCCGCTCGGATGGGAAGTTCCCTATGCCCTCGGTCTACCAGGACCGCCAGCTGAATCATGCGGGGGCGTCCCCGGTCGATCAAAGCATCCATAGCCGCGCGGACGGTACGCCCTGTATAGAGCACATCATCTACCAAAATGACTGTTTGACCGTGGATCTCCACCGGGAGATCGGAATCCCGGACTTCGGGTTGCCCCGTTTTTTCCGTCAAATCATCCCGATACAAGGTGATGTCCAGTTCCCCGACGGGGATCTGTTCTCCCTCAATCTGATGAATCCGTTCCGCCAGCCGCCGGGCCAAGTAGATCCCCCGAGTGCGAATCCCGACGAGAACACACTCCTCCACTCCTCTGTTCCGCTCCAAAATCTCGTGGGCAATCCGAGTCAAGGCTCGTCGGATCGCAGCTTCATCGAGAATGGTCTTTTGATACGACATCAGGCTCCCCCTTTTTTTCATAAAAAAAGCACTTCCCGCCCAGATCGGCAAGAAGCGCACACGTCTCCCCATACGTTCCCTTGCCAGCCTCTCCGGACTGAATTAAAGGTTCCTGTTCAATTGCTACCATTATGGGGGATGAGCAATTGATTGTCAATGCCAAATTATAGGGACTCCCGCCGAAATCCCGCCACCAGGGACTGCATGTCCTCTGGCATCTCCACTTCTCGACAGATTCGCTCCCCAGTTCGGGGATGATCAAATCCGAGTAGGCGTGCATGAAGGGCTTGTCCCTTGATGGGAAAAGTATGAGAACGATGGCTGTAGATCGGATCTCCCACCAGCGGATGGCCAATCGATTTCATATGGACACGAATCTGATGCGTACGTCCAGTCTCCAATCGACATCGGATCCATGTAGCTCTGGAAAATCGCTCGATCACTTCAAAATGGGTAACAGCCGCTTTTCCGTGGCTGTGTTCCACCGCCATCCGCTTGCGATCATGGGGGTCCCGACCGATAGGAGCGTCCACGGTCCCGCGGTCATGGGGAATATTCCCTTGAACCAAAGCCGTATATTCCCGATCCACCGTATGATTCTTCAATTGGGTGACCAAAGAACGATGAGCCGCATCATTTTTGGCAACCATGATCAACCCGGAGGTATCCTTGTCAATACGGTGTACAATCCCTGGCCGCAATTCTCCGCCGATCCTGGACAGGTGGTCACAATGGGCCAACAAGGCATTGACCAGGGTGCCTGAGGGGTTTCCTGGAGCAGGATGGACCACCATGCCCCGAGGCTTGTTCACCACCATCACATCCCCGTCCTCAAAAACCACCTCCAGCGGAAGCGCTTCCGGTTTCACTTCTGGCTCTTCTGGCGGCGGGACGGTTACCTCCACCTGCTCACCACTCTGTAAGCGATAGTTGCTTTTTACCAACCGGCCCTCCACTCGGACCCGATGTTCCCGAATCCATGATTGGACGACCATGCGGGACCAATCCGCTTCTTTTCCCGCCAGAAATTTATCTACCCGTTCGCCGCGATCGGACTCCTCCACTTGCCAGGAATGAATCTCTCCTTCGGCAGTCATCAGAGATCCTCCGCACCTTTCGCGAGGGGCTCCTCTTTTTCCTCGGGTTGCCGCAGAGTATAGAGGAGCATGATGCCGACACCTACTACAATGGAGGAATCCGCCACATTAAAGATCGGGTAATGAATCCATCGGAAGTCAAGGAAGTCCACCACTTCACCCCACCGGATTCGATCCAGCAGATTTCCCAAAGCCCCTCCAAGAATCAGGGCAAGGGACCAGGACAGAAGGGGCTGACTCTTTTTCAACCGGACGAGATAAACCAAAATCCCCACCACGACCAACACAGTAACCAAGATAAACAGCCACTGTTGATTCTCCAGAATCCCGAAAGCTGCCCCGCGATTCCGATGAGAGGTGATATGAAAGACATCTTCCCACAAGGGGATGGTCTGATAAAGGTCCATTTTGTGAACAACCAGCCATTTTGTCCATTGGTCCAAGGCCAGAATGACAAATGCAACAAGAATGTATCTGAATATGGTTGGCTCCCCCTTCACCGACATCCGGATACCGTCTTCTTCCAAGACCACATTGTAGCACAGTCCTCAGGGGCACACAACTGAAGGGATTGGAAGCACTGGAAGGGTAGTAATATTGCGCTTTAGGAGTTCGGTGGGATGGGGTTCACATTTCGCTTCTGTTGTGCTGAGTGAACCCACCCTCCCTGCATAGACCGGAAACGGAGTGACCCAAGCGAGACTTGTGCTGGTGAGTGCGTAGCGAGACCGAGAAGCCAAGCGATCTTGGGCACTACTTATATCCTCAGGGTATGACGACTTTTTCACAACGTTTCTGGCAAATGATAGAAAGATCTTGGTTCTTCCCATAGGTCATCTAAGCACGCTTCTTTGCCATGTTTATTAAAAATGCCGTGATAAAAATAACCATACCTATATAGATAATAATGTAACTGGATTTAATATAGTCGTAACCTAGACCGATCCATATAAGTAAGCCGACTCCCAGGAGTAGATAAGACCATAAAAGCGACCCTAACATCACCTTTTGTGAAACTGCGTCTGTTCTTTCATCCCGATCGGGCACACCATTTTTTTGCAAGTTTCTCTTCCTGATCACTGATATAATGAAAACCGCTAAAACTCCAATCAATACAGGAGGAAAAATGTCTAAACGATTTTCCATAACATATACAACTAAAGCACCCGCCAAGAAAGAAACAAAGAAATAAAGATCCCTTTTACTCAATTGATTCCCTCCCATCTGGATCTAACCAGAAAATATTTTCGACTGTCATATCAACGTATACTGCGATTTTGCAAGCCCGTTCGAGGCTTGGATTATAACGTTTTTTTCAATAGAAATAACAGTCTGCCGGGTTATTTGTAAGTCCTTTGCCATCTGCAATGGTGTGATCTTTTTTTACTCCCAACTTTCCTCGACCCGATTATTTACCAAATGAATGGCCCCTGCTCACACCTCGACGTAAGGCAACCTTTACACCAGGATATAGCAAGGTATCATTTTTATAAAGATTTAATGTAAGAGAAGCTCTTCGCATTATCCAGGGCTGTTAATTAACCATAAAGTGGATGGTGGGACCAAAACGACTCTTTCGCTCTTCCCATTTTTGCCCCCATCAAAAAATATCGTTTGAGAGGACGAGGATGGTGGGACGGCTCCGATCTCTTGCAAAAAACGCAAAGGCTCTTCACCGTTCCACCATCCCGACCTGATTTCCTACCTAAAATAGGGCTAATCAACACGCCTGGTCCTGTATATAAATACTCACTTTCAGGCGTGTTGATTAGCCATATTTTGGGTGGGGAGATCGTGCCCACGCGACCGTTGCCATCCGGCAAGGAAGTGAAAACTGGCCGCTCCAAATCTGACCATCGGGCAGGGGCAAAGCCTTACGGAAGCAACACAGGGAAGAGGTTGCCCCTAAACGCCCTCCCTCCAGATTCTCCGCTGGGTAGGATGGCAACCCTTAATCTAGAGCTTCAGCTCCTTTGGATT
>CAUGKZ010000034.1 GCA_959600065.1 uncultured Kroppenstedtia sp.
CCGCTCTCGAAGCAGCTGGGGCAAGGATGAAGAGGGGATCTCGTCTTTTTGCTTTGTATCCCCCTGGGTTACCACCAGAGTGTTCCCTGACAGGGTGATCCGCCCTTCCGTCGTGGGGAGGGTGACAACGGATTTTCCTGTAAAGGGAGAGTCGGGGGAAGTCTGGTTGAACTGACACTGGGGAGCAAATTCCCACAACTTTTTGGGCGTAGTCGAAAATCGAAGACGGGTCAACCAGGATTCACTTGCCCGCTTCCTCTGAAGATCATACACTCCTTCCTGCTCCGCCACGGGAACCACCCGATACCTCCCACTCACATCAGTCCGCTCCTCTCCTGTCAAGGGAAGAGGAAGCCGGGCAGAGTCCCCAAAGCCCACATCTACTAACCACCATCCATCCAACTCCACCAGCAGGGTCGCGTGGCTGTCGGCCAAGGCCCAACCCTCCTCTTTCTTCACAGTTCCCGCCACCAGCCGGGTCTGATAGCCCAATGACTCCAACAACCGATAAAAGAGTCCGTTCAACTCGTAACAAAATCCGCCGCGGTGGCGATGAACCACTTTATCGTAGATTTGTGATTCATCCAGTTGTATCGGAACCTTCCGCAGGATATCCAAGTTTTCAAAGGGCACCGTCAACAGATGCTGCCGCTGAAGGTACTCCAGACCGGCAAAATCCGGTTTCTCAGGCCGGATGGCTTCGATCCTTTCCAGATAACTCTTGAGATCCAATGAAATCCCCTCTCTTCTCTCCCCATGATTCTACTCCGTCAGTCTTTCCATGAACCACGAAAAGCCAAATCCTATGCCCTCAGCTTATCTGCCACGGTTTCAACCGCGGCTCTAATCCTCCCTCTTGTCCGATACGAGGGATTCATCACGTTACAATCACTTCAAGGATTTATCTTCAAGAGCCGAATGCTGTTCAGCGTTACCAAGATCGTAGCTCCCATGTCAGCAAAGATCGCCAACCACAGGGTGAGCCAGCCTGGAAATACAAAGAAGACAGCCAAAAACTTAGCAAGCAGTGAAAGGGTGATATTCTGCCGGATGATGCCCCGAGCCGCTCGGCTAAGCCGGATGGTGAAGGGGAGTTTAGCCAGGTCATCGGCCATCAACACAATATCTGAGGTTTCTAATGCGGTATCCGTTCCCGCCCCGCCCATGGCGATCCCGGTGTCAGCGGCGGCCATCGCTGGAGCGTCATTGATCCCGTCACCCACCATGGCGATCCGACCGCGGGATGATTTCAGCTCTTGAACAGCCTCCAATTTGTCCTGGGGTAGCAACTCCCCCCGGTAGTCATCAATTCCCACCTCTGCTGCGATGGCCCGAGCCGTGCGATGGTGATCACCAGTAAGCATCACCGGATGCATCCCCGCCTGTTTCAGTACCTGCACAGCCTCCCGGCTGGTGTCACGCACTTCGTCAGCCAAGGCAAACACCGCCAGAAGACGATCCGGCGCATCTAGACAAACCACTGTGTAACCCCGATCTTCCAACGACTCCATTCGTTCCTGAATTTCCCCGGAAATATCCTCTGGCAATATCCAGCGGGGACTTCCAATTCGGTGAAGCCTTCCGTCGACGACAGCCTCTGCTCCCCGACCGGGTTGGGCTTGAAATTCCTTCACATCAGCAGGGACGATGCCCTCTGCTTCTGCCATATGGACCACAGCCTGGGCCAAGGGATGTTCCGACATCGATTCCATGCCGGCAGCAATGGCCAACACCTGGTTCCGGTCTGCCCCATGAAAGGGGACCACTTCTTTAACCACTGGCTCTCCACGGGTCAGTGTTCCCGTCTTATCAAAGGCGACCACATCCAAAGCGCCAACAGTCTCTAGATGGATCCCCCCTTTGATCAAGACGCCGTTTCGAGCAGCGTTTCCGATGGCGGACACCATCGCCATCGGGGTGGAAACCACCAATGCGCAGGGGCAGGCAACAATCAGCAGTGCCAGCGCGTCATATAGAGCGCCTGTCCAAGCAACTCCGAACACCAGGGGTTTGATCAGAAAAACAGACAGAGAGAAGAGTAAAATCACCGGTGTATAAATCTTGGCAAAGCGATCCACAAAGGCCTGGACAGGGGCTCGCTTCTCCTGAGCTTCCTCCACCATGGAGATAATTTTGGAGAGTGTGGTCTCCTCTGCTCGCTTCGTCACTTCCACTTCCAGAAAGCCTTCTCCGTTAAGGGTACCGGCAAACACCTCATCCCCGGTCTCCTTGGGCACTGGCACCGATTCTCCGGTGATTGCCGCCTGGTTGATGCTACTCACTCCGACTGTGATCCGACCGTCCATGGCCAACTTTTCACCGGGACGGAGCAGCAGGATGTCCCCCACCTCCACCTTCTCCACAGGCAGAATCAACGCCTCACCCTGGCGGCGGATCCTAGCTTTCCGGGGAGCCAGATCGAGAAGAGCCCTCAGCGAACTGCGAGCTTTGCCGCTGGTGTAGATCTGCAAGGTTTCGCTAACACCGAACAAAAAGGCAACTACTGCCGCCTCGTCCCAATAACCGATGCCAATGGCACCAGCCACAGCTACTGTCATCAAAGCATTCATATCGAAACGGAGACGAATTAAGCCCGGTAACCCTTTGCGGGCCGTCTCCCACCCTCCCGTAATTACCGCAGCCAAAAACAATCCGGTGACCAGGGGTTGCGGGGCATCCACTCCCTTCGCTCCCAGAGCGAACAGGATCAACAGAAGGGATCCTCCCGTAAATAGGACTTGCCGTTCCCGATACCACGGGAGGACCTGGCCGTCTTCCCCAGGCTCTTCTTTCACCCGAATCCCATCAAAAGCACCCAGTCGGTTGACATGCTCCCGGGATAGCTCTTCGCCCCAGATCGTCAGTTTAGAGGCTCCGAAGTTGACCCGCGCATCGCTGACACCTGGAGCCTTTTTCACCTCTTGCTCAAACTTGGCGGCACAGTCCGCACAGGTAAGACCCGTCAACCGGTAAACCACTGCTACCTCTGACTGAACCCCTGCTTCTCCCTCACTCACGGTTTTTCTCCTCCTTTCCGAAAACCCTCCTCCGCGTGTTCGATCGCCAGTTTCACCAACAAGCGGACATGATCATCATCCAACGAATAGTAGACCATTTTCCCTTCCTTGCGGCTTTGGGTCAGACCCAGATTTTTCATCAACCGCAGATGGTGAGAAGCCGTCGCCACCGAAGTCCCCAGAATGCTGGAAACATCGCAGACACAGAGCTCCGCCTCCAAGGATAATGCATAAGCGATCCGAAACCGAGTTTCATCCCCGAGACCCTTGAACCATCGGGCTGCATTCATCGGATTTGTCTCTTTCATCTTTTCCTTCAGCCGCATCACTTTTTCTTCATCGCTGGAGAAAAACTCGCAAGTCTCCACTTGGGAACGAGGTTGGGATACCAACGGGAACCCCCCTTATATTCTAAAATCCATTTGAATATAAGATAAAACATCAACCAGTTACATTACAATATTCAAATGAATATTGTAATGAATTTATTCCCCCGTGTTCACACCTTTGTTACAATAAAGTCAGAATTCAAAATGGGGTACTCATTCTTACAGGAGTGATCATCGATGAAAAACATCTGTGTATTTTGCGGATCCAGTCCCGGCTCCAACCCCGTCTACATTGAGGGGGCCAAACAGTTGGGCATCGCCTTGGCGGAGTCCGACATTACCCTGGTCTACGGGGGAGCCCGTGTCGGTCTGATGGGGGCCGTTGCCGATACGGTTTTGGACCATGGAGGCCAAGCGATTGGCGTCATCCCCAAATCCCTGGTGGATCGGGAAATCGCCCACACCGGCTTGACCCACCTTCACATCGTGGACTCTATGCACGAACGAAAAGCATTGATGGCAGACTTGGCTGACGGATTTATCGCCCTGCCTGGCGGAAGTGGCACGCTGGAAGAGTTCTTCGAGGTCTTCACCTGGGCCCAACTCGGCCACCATCAGAAGCCTTGCGGCCTACTCAATCTGAACGACTACTACACACCCTTGCTCCAATTCATCGACCACACCATCAGAGAAGGATTTATGAAAGAAGATTACCGAGCCATCATCCCTTCCGAATCCAGCCCAGAACCCTTATTGCAACGCTTTGAAAAGTATCAAGCACCGAAGATCGTCAAGTGGGTAGATCCTTCCCCCTCTACCCTGTCTAAATAAATGAAATCGAAGAAGCCCAAAAACCCCGGCACCCTTTAAAGGGTGCCGGGGTTTGGGCGCATCAGATCGCTTGGGTAGCACAGACTCCCTTCCGCCGCCTCAGCCCTAAACTCCTACATCTCCTTGATTCTCAAAAAATTACGGGCAACCCCGATCAGGTTGCCCAGCGGTTCCATACATGAAGATTCAGTTCAAATCCTCCCGTTTTCCCGTCTCGATGTAGACAATGCTTTCGGCGATGTTGGTGGCGTGGTCGGCGATGCGTTCCAAGTAGCGGGCTACGAAGCTGAGGCGAAGGGCGACTTCAGTGCAGTCGGGTTGCTGGATCATATCGCGCAAATGTTCCTTGATGATATCTTCATACATCTGATCCACCTGGTCGTCGGTCTCCGCCATCGCTTGGGCCATTTGTACATTACCGTCGATGTAGCTGTTGATCCCGTCGTGCACCATCCTCTGGGTGATGCGAGCCATCTCTGGGATGTCTTCCAGCTCTTTGAACAGTGTCAGATCGTTTTTGGCCAAATGGAGGGTTACTTCAGCGATATTGCAGGCGAGATCCGCCATCCGCTCCGTGTCCGAGGCGATCTGGAGGGCAGCGATCAGTTTGCGCAGATCCTTGGCCACCGGCTGCTGAGTGGCGATCAGGGTTGCCACTTTTTCGTCTACCTGATCCTCCAGCCCATCGATGGCCCCATCGTTCTCCAGCACCTCATGGGCCAAGTCCACATCCATCCGGGCCAGGGATTTGACGGACTTGTCGATGGCGATCTCCAGCTTCTCTCCCATGTCGAGGAGGAGGGTTTTCAATTCATGAAGGGATTCATCAAATTGCCTTAACATACCATCTCCCCTTTCCTGCCACCAAATGAACGGAGCAACCTCTTTCCTCCCCATATTCGTCTCAGACCACCATTCTCCATGGTTCAACCGAAGCGGCCGGAGATATAGTCCTCAGTGCGGGGATCTGCGGGGTGGGTGAAAATCTTTTCCGTTCCGTCGTATTCGACGATTTCGCCGTTGAGGAAGAAGGCGGTGCGGCCAGAAACTCGTGCTGCTTGTTGCATATTGTGAGTGACGATGACGATGGTGTACTCCTCCTTCAGCTGCCCGATCAGCTCCTCCAGCCGCTCGGTGGAGATCGGATCCAGGGCAGAGGCCGGCTCATCCATCAGGATAATCTCCGGTTCCACTGCCAGCACTCGAGCCAGCACCAGCCGTTGTTGTTGACCTCCGGAGAGTCCCATCGCCGACTGGTGCAACCGATCTTTCACTTCCTCCCACAGATTGGCTTGGCGAAGGGTGCGTTCCACAATCTCATTCAACCGCTTTCTCTTCTTGATCCCATGGATCTTCGGCCCGTAGGTGAGGTTATCGTAAATGGACAGGGGAAAGGGATTGGGTTGTTGAAACACCATCCCCACCTTTTTGCGCAGTTCCACCACATCCTGGGAGGCCCCATACACCTCGTCTCCGTCGATTTGAATCCTCCCTTCCGTCCGGACCCCAGGGATCAAGTCGTTCATCCGGTTGAGACTCCGGAGAAAGGTGGACTTCCCACACCCTGAAGGACCGATCAGAGCTGTCACCTCCCGTTCCGGGATTTGGAGATGGATCCGGTTGAGCGCCTGATGAGATCCATAAAACAGCTGAAAATCCTGTACATCAATTTTGTCTGCCTTCATGATCACCGACTCCTTTGTTCAGCCGAACCGTCCCGTCAGATAATCTTCCGTCTCCTTTTTCTCTGGACGGGTAAACAATTTTCCCGTCGCATCAAATTCGATCAGATCCCCCATCAGGAAAAAGGCGGTCCGATCTGAAATCCGGGCGGCCTGCTGCATATTGTGGGTGACGATGGCGATGGTGTAGTTCTGTTTCAGTTCGGAAATCAGTTCTTCAATTTTTGCTGTGGAGATGGGGTCCAGGGCGGAAGTCGGCTCGTCTAGCAGAATGATCTCGGGATTCATCGCAATGGTGCGGGCGATGCAGAGTCGTTGCTGCTGTCCGCCAGAGAGATCCCAGGCAGATTTTTTCAGGCGGTCCTTCACTTCCTCCCACAACCCCACTTGCCGCAGGCTCCGTTCCACAATCTCTGATTGTTCCCGTTTGTTGGCTCCGTCCAATTTCGGTCCGTAGGCCACATTGTCAAAGATGGACTTCTGAAAGGGATTGGGCTTTTGGAAAACCATTCCGATCTGTTTGCGTACCTGAACCGCATTAACTTGGGGGTGATTGATATCCACCCCATCCACCCAAATCTTCCCGGTCACCCGTGCGGTGGGAATCGTATCGTTCATTCGATTGAGGCAGCGGAGAAAAGTGGACTTCCCACAGCCGGAAGGACCGATCAGGGCTGTCACTGTCTGCTGATACAGGGGCAGATCAATATTCTTCACTGCAGGGTTGTCTCCGTAGTGAACATGGAGTGCTTCGGTTTGTAGCAGAGTCTTTCCCAGACCGATCTCCATCTCTTCCACGGAAGGGAGTTCTGTTTGCAAGAGAAGCCTATTCACGATCGATCATCTCCATTTCAGCTGGATGTCATTTTCCGGTGGATCCATCGCCCCACCCAGCGGGCAGACAGATTGAAAAGGAGAACGGCAATCACTAACACTGCTGACGCACCCGCCGCCACTTCCCCGGCATCGGGGATGATCCCCTCGGAGTTGATTTTCCAGATGTGCACAGCCAGTGTGGAGGCTGGACGGAAAGGATGAAGAGGAGAGGTGGGTGAGGTGGGATCCCAGTTGCCAAAGTCCAGCGGCGGCGAACTCATACCCGCAGTAAACATCAGGGCCGCCGCCTCGCCAAACACCCGGCCGGCAGCCAGGATCGTCCCCGTCAAGATGCCAGGTAGCGCCGCCGGGAGGATCACTTGGGTGATGGTTTGCCAATGGGTCACCCCCAGGGCGAGGCTGGCCTCTTTCTGTTCCAAAGGCACGGAAGTGATCGCCTGTTCCACCACCCGCACCATCAACGGCAGGTTAAATACCGTCAACGCCAGTGCACCGGCGGCGAGGGAAAAACCCCAGCCGGTGTACTGAACAAAGAGAAGCATCCCGAACAATCCGACCACGATGGAAGGCAAAGAGGACAAGACCTCGATGCTGAGCCGGATGAAACGAGTCCACCGACCAGGCTTAGCATATTCCGCCATGTAGATCCCACCCCCTAAACCGAGGGGAAGGGTAATCAACATCGTGAGGAACAAGAGGTAGAAAGAATTAAACAGTTGGGGAGCAATCCCGCCACCGGCTATCACCGTAGAGGGGGGCGTAGTCAAAAATGAGCCATCGATCACCTGGACACCTCGGACCAAGATCCATCCGAGTAAACCCGCCAACACCCCGATAATGGCAAAGGCAATCAGATAAAAAACGACGGTGGCGATGCGATCGGTCACTTTGGCCTTCATCAGGACTCCCTCCTTCTCGTGATCAGGCGGATGACGACAATGAAGAAAAGCGTCATCAGGAGTAGAATCAACGCCATCGACCACAATGCGTCGTTATAGGCGGAACCTTGAACGGTGTTGCCCATGTGCAGGGTAATCACACTGGTCAGCGTGCTGATCGGATCGAAAAGACCCGTTGGAATCTGGCCTGAGTTGCCGATCACCATCTGAACAGCGAGAGCCTCACCAAAAGCCCGGGCCATCCCCAGCACCACCCCTGTCATCAATCCAGAGAGGGAAGTGCGGAGCAACACCCGACGAATCGTTTGCCAGCGGGTGGCTCCCAAGGCATAGGAAGCTTCCCGAATCTTGCGGGGAACATTTTGTAAGGTGTCCACCGCAATCGAAGTGATCGTGGGCAGGATCATGATCGAAAGCACAATCACCCCTGCCAACAGACTGAAACCCGATCCCCCGTGGATATTGCGGATATAAGGAACTAACAGAGTCAGACCGATAAATCCATACACCACAGAGGGGATGCCGACCAACAATTCAATAACCGGCTGCAACACTTTTCGTCCCCAAGCGGGAGCGATCTCCGTCATGAAGACCGCTGCCCCAATCCCCAGGGGCGCACTGATCAGAGCTGCCAGCACCGTCACCGCGAAGGAACCAGTAATAAAAGGAAGTGCGCCGAATTGTCCCTCAGAGGGAGCCCATTGGTTGGAAAAAAAACTGGACAAGCTCACCCCGTCTTTGATAAAGGTGGAAAGCCCCTTGGAAGTGATGAAAAAGAGGAGTGCCAGCAGGATCCCCATCATCACCGTAGCACTGAACCAGGTGAGAAGGCGTCCCCGCCTCTCGATCCGGAGCTGTTTCCGGGCGGGTTGCCTCAGACGGTCCCCCAAGCTGCCGGGTTTGGAAACGCCCTCCCCATTGATCGGAGGAATCCTTTCTGTGGTTTCCATGATCTCGCCCCTTTCCCGACGGCAATCAGGGGAACGATACACAGGTATCTTCCCCCTGAACTGCCGGTGATTATATGTTTCAAGCGGTCCTTTATTTCTCGGTTACTTTGCCAGAAGCATCCCGTTCTACCTTCATCTGAGTCACTGGGATATATCCCAATTGCGGGATCAAATCGTTTTGGATTTCATCGGACAAGATATAGTCGATGAACGCCTTGGCTAGCTCTTGGTTTTCACTTTCCTTGGGGGTATACATGTGTTGATACGCCCAAACTTTCCATTTGCCGGTGTGGACGTTCTCGTTCTTGGGTTCCACACCCTCCAGCTTCACGGGCTTCACAGAATCATCAAAGTAAGAGAAGGCCAGGTAGCCGATAGCGCCAGGGGTTTCACTGACGATTTTCTTCACTGTGCCGGAGGAGTCTTCCTCAATTCCTCCCTTGGCCCGATGTTCATCCTGCCCATTGAGAGCGAAGGTTTGAAAAGTAGAACGAGTGCCGGAGCTCTCCGGCCGATTGACCAGCACAATCTCCTGATCCTTACCGCCGACTTCCTTCCAGTTCTTCACCTTGCCAGTGAAGATGTCGATCAGCTGTTTTTGGGTCAGATCCTCCACCCCGGTTTTCGGGTTAACGACCGGTCCCATCCCGACGACGAACACTTTATGGTCTTCGATCTTGGCAGCGTCGATGCCATCTTTCTCTTCGGCAAAGACATCGGAGTTTCCAATATCAGCGGAACCATCCACGGCCGAACTCAGCCCGGTACCGCTCCCACCCCCCTGGACGTTCACTTGGACGCCGGGGTTTTTGGCGGTGAATTGGTTAGCCGCCTCCTCTACCAAAGGTTGCATGGCGGTAGAACCGACAGCGGTCAAGGAACCTTTTAATTGACTCTCCTGATCCGCATCCGTACCATTACCACTGTTGCTTTGACTGCATCCGATAACCCCGAATGCAAGTGCAAAGGCACTGCCAAGAACGATAGATTTCTTGAACATAAGCTGGTACCCCCTAATGAGTGGTCGCTTCATTGCTTTCCTCACCGCTAACTATAAAGATAGACTTTTAGTCTTAAATGAACCCATTGTAAAGGTTTTGTTAAGAGGAGCAGACTGATTGAAAAACAGGCATAAAAAAAGCTGGAGAGGGAAATGGATTTCCCCTTCCAGCCTCACCCCACCTGGCAAGCGTGTTATTGTCCCCATCAAGGCTGTTGATGAACCCTAAAGTGGATGATGGGAACGAAACGATCCTTTCGTTCTTCCCATTGCCCCCATCGTAAAATATTGTTTGAGGGGACGGGGATGATGGGACGGCTTCGATCTCGTGCAAAGAGAACAAAGGCGCTTCACCATCCCACCATCCCGACCTGATTTCCTACCTAAAATAGGGCTCATCAACACGCCTGTGTCGCCACATTTCAGGTGGGTCGATCGAGTTACCCACACTCCAATGTACCGACAGCAACCATTCAAGAGAGTTCCCCCTAAAACGTTG